>CAZKMC010000131.1:0-3599 GCA_964553485.1 uncultured Comamonadaceae bacterium | reverse complement strand
TGAAAAGCACCTCTATTTGGTCTTTGGAATAGTTATGATTCGCAATACCATGCTGGATTTTCTGAATGCGTGCATAGTCGTTGTCCTTTTCGAACTCTACATGAATTCGATTGTATTCCTGACGTCCAACTTTGGAAACAATGAGGGCCGTTTCTTCTGGCGATTCGTTAAAATCTGCATATGCGCAATATAGCAACACGTAGGCTTTTAGTTCTGCATTTGACCAATTTGAAGTGTTGTCTGACATGAGATTAGAGGTATTGAGTGATGAACTAAAGTTATGGTTTTTGCGGTTTATAGCTAGCTCAATTGCCCAATTGAATTGAAAAGAATTGCTTGAACTTTAAGCTGAGTTTCTACTGGCGTGGATGTTCCCGTATAATGACCTGATTACTAGCTTCTTATAAACATCAATCAGGTTAGAATTACCTGATGAATTCTCAAGTTCTTTGATACGGATAAGCGCATATTGTTGAATTGTAAGCAGCGGCAGGACTACTTTTTCCTTTAGTTTGATACTCTCCTGGCTAGTTGGGTTAGACGCAAGTAATTCATCCTCACCAGAAATGGCGAGCAAATAATGAATTGAGCGAACTGATCCTTCATAAATCAACTACCAAAATGCTCCAAATTCCGGATCTTTCTCCATGTAAGCCGTAAGTGGAAAAAAGCTCTTGCTCAAAGATTACATGGAATTTTCAAGCAAGGTTCTGAAGAAGAGTGATCTTTCAAAGAGCGTTTTTACTTTGTCTAGTCTTCCTGCCTTGTCTAGCTGCTCAAACGCTGTACCGAGGCCATAAAATCCAGGCACATTTTGTTTCAATTGACTCCAAGCTCCCACAAACGGAATTGCGCGCAAGTCTTCAAATTTGAGCGACTCACTTTTCCCGCGTTTGGACGGTCGGCTGCCAATATTGGTTTGACCATAATATTGAAGCGGGCTCATTTTCTCCAGGTAGGGCACAAAACAAGGATGATTTTTAAATTCCTTGTAGGTAGAATAACTTATTTCAGAAAGTTCATTTATTAGCTGGCGCGAGGAAAGGTCCAACTGTTTATCAGGGTCATTGAATACCGCGTTTTCAAGTCCCGCACTTAACAATTGCTCCAGGTTGTGTTTGGAAGACTCCGTGGTTCCAAAATTTGAGCTGATGGTTTGTCCTTGTCCAGTGAGTTGAATCCGGTTGCTTTCAATTTCAGAACCGAGTGAAGCATAAAACTTGTGGGTATTTCCACCCCCTCGGGCCGGAGGCCCACCACGTCCATCAAAAAAGGTAACGGATATCCCTAATGCTCTTGAGACTTTTGTAATTTCTTCTTTCGCCTTATAGATGGCTCAATTTGCTGTGAGGTATCCAGCGTCTTTTGTGCCATCAGAGAATCCGAGCATGATCACTTGCTTGTTTATGAGTCCTTCAAGGTGAGCTCTGTAGACCTTGTTCTCGTATAGGATTTGCATGAATTCTCCGGCAATTCCCAAATCTTGAATGGTCTCGAACAGTGGAATAATATCCAGATTCATTTGGCCTTTCCAGCCACTGATTCTAGCAAGAGCGAATACATGGGCAATGTCCACAACCCCTCTGCAATTGCTGATAATAAATCTGTAGGCGCCAAAATCTCCGTTTTGCGCTTTGATTTTTCGGATGTTAGAAAATGAAGCAAGCGTGTCTTGATGTTGTTCAGTTTCAATTTCATTAATAGATACTTCATCACTCACATTGAACAATGCGCCAATGCGCTCTTCTGGAGATGGAGTTTTTGACGAGAACTTCAAATCTACTTTTCCAGTATCAAGTATTTCCTGCACGGCGGCAGAAATAACCCTACTATCTTGTCGAATGTCGATGGTGCTAAAGTGAAGTCCAAAAATTCTCACTTTTTGACTGAGCGAGCGCACTTCATCTAGAAAAAGACCATTGTGTTGGGTAGAAAGAACCTCTTGTAATTCCCACAACCATTTTTGAAGGTCTTCTAAACTAAATCCTGGGTTTTCTGGATTTGTGAATGCCGCTACATACATGGAATCATGCATTTTGGTCATCAAAGATTCCGTACCCCTGAAAGTGATTCTTCGGCGCAGTTTCCGAATGTCTCTATAATAGCATTTGAACAAGGTGGTGCGTAGTCGGTTGGCAACTTTGAGCGTAGTATCTTTATCTACAAACGCATTGCCATCGCGGTCGCCACCAGGCCAAACCCGATTTGTAAGATTGGATTTTCTTGTAGGATTTCATCTGCATCAGCGCCTAGCCACAGATAAATTTCATTGTAAATGGCAGGAATTGACTGGTAAAAAATATTCTCTAAGTACCAGATCAAGCTGATGGCTTCATTGTAGGGAGTGGGTTTGGTCTTATTGAAGAATGGAGTTTCCCCTAGTATTTTCTAAATACCGTTCTATATCTAATAATTTATTCCCCCTGATTGCCGTATCAATGTCTGAAATGATTCCTAGCACCGCTCCTGGATAGAATTGAGTGGGGTGCGCAGTAAGTACGATACGCACTCTGAATTCACTGAGTGCTTCTTTGAGTTTTTGAAGGGCATTTCGGTTGGAGGCACGCTGAAAAAGTGAAACATAGCTACCATTTCCATTTAGTTCATGGACCTGATCAAAAGCTGCATCTTCAAGTGCGTCAATCAATACAACTTGCCCTTAGATGTATTGCACAAATCGGAACATCTGGGAAAGACGTTCTTGTTCATCAGAGTCATCTACCTGTTCTTCAAAAAAGGTGTCGACAATTTGCTTCGGAGACTACTCCTGCTCAAATGCTTCTTGACATGCTTCACTCAGCAGGAGCAGTAATATTCCAGTATGATGCACCCCATCAAGAGGTAATGTCAGAAAAAGTGAGTTGTAAATTTGAAAGCGTAGAGCAACTTGCTCGTAAAAAGCATCTAATGGATTCGGTATTTTGTTGTTGACATTGAGTCGGGTTTAAAAGGGTGGTGGAAACTGATTGGTAAATTATTCCAAGCGGTAAATCTCCATAATGTGCTCTAGGATCTGTGGGAAGTCAATTTTTAAGTCAATGAGCTTTCCGGAATGAATATCAAACACCCAACCATGCACAGTAATTCCACGGTCTCGATATGCACGTTGAACTTCAGAGGTCTTGATAACGTTGATGCACTGTTCTTGCACGTTCAATTCAACCAGTCTGCGGTATTTTTCGTCCTCGTCCTTGATGGCATTGAGTTCATCACGGTGGATGCGATATACATCGCGAATGTTACGCAGCCAAGGATTGAGAATTCCCAAATCCGCGGACTGCATTGCAGCTTTTACTCCTCCACAGTAATAGTGGCCACAAACAACCACATGTTTCACTTCCAGATAAACAACAGCGTAATCAATAACAGACATCGCACTGAGGTCAGTGTTGGGAACCATGTTGGCTATGTTCCGGTGCACAAAGGCATCTCCCGGTGAAACTCCCATGAGCTCCTCGGCCGTTACCCGACTGTCTGAACATCCGATATATAGAATTTCGGGATTTTGCCCCTTTGAGAGATTCTGAAAATAGTTTTCATCGAGTTCAAGTTTGTCCTTGACCCAAGTTTGGTTGTTTTTGAATATCTGTTCAATGTTC
>CAZKMC010000130.1:794-7898 GCA_964553485.1 uncultured Comamonadaceae bacterium | reverse complement strand
AGACCTTTACCATTTTGGAATTGCTTGTAAACAGTGAGATAGTCCGGATTCATCGTCCATGGCAGACCAAGGTTATCTGGCGATTCACGAAGCAGTACGAATGGATTGATTCCAAATTGATAATCTCCAAAGTATACACCTAGTATCATGGTGGCTAGACAAAGCTGGACCAATGCAAAGATGGCCAAGACATATTTCTCCCACTTACCAGCAGTGCGGATAAGAATATTCCCGAGCACCAAATTCCAGAACATCCAGAGTAGAAATCCACCTTCTTGCCCCTCCCAAAAGCAGGAGAGCACATATTTCATGGACATCTCATTATTGAGGTGCTTCCACACATACTGGAATTCGTAGCGGTGGTTGAAAAGCAGAATAAAGAGAATACCAATGATTCCCAGTATGCTTAAAGAGTGAATCCGGAAACCCAATCTACCGAGCTTTTTCCAGGAGGGAAGAGCATCTTTTTGGGTTGAAAAGAGGTAAGAGATAAAAGCGAAAACTGCTGAACCAAAAGCAAGTACTACCAGGAAATTACCGAGGGTTCCTGCCCATGCCCATTCTCCGTTGTAAACTATGTCCATTAGGGTGTAGCGGTATCTGCCGTTTCAATAATGTGATTGTTCTCGTTGTATTTCGATGGGCATTTCATCAGCATTTCGCTTGCATAAAATTCTCCATCTACGACCTTACCATAAAGGTCAATTGACTCACTTCTTTCAATGCCTTGTGGGCGGGGCTTTTTCAAATTGACTTTGGTGGTTTTACCAAGCTTGTCTGTCATGTAAAAAACGGTGAGCGCATGGTTTTCTTCCGGGTTGTAAACAATAGGCTGAGTCTCGTCTAATGTCCCTGAAACTTTGAATTCTGTACCTGCCTTTTCAAAGGCTTCGTCAAATCCCACAGAAGTAGTGGTGGCGTTAAAACAGCCAATCATAGCGGCAATCAAGATGCCTACAACGATAATGAGTACAACATGTGTCTTTTTCATTTCCTTTTATTTCTTTACTTCTTCTTCCAATTGCTTGAGCATTTTATCCAGTCTAAACAAGTAGATGAAGAGGCCAACAATGATGATACTGAAGACCCCAAGGACTACATTGATTTTCCCTGAACTATAGAATGTTTCTTCCAGAGTGCTTAGCTCTTGAGCAATGGTCTGAATTGGCAGCACAAAGGTAGCCAATAATACAGCGAAGAGGATGCTAAATCTTTTCATCATAGAACAAGTAATAACGGATTCGGTTCATTCGAATCTGAATCGAATAGAACCAAATACCAAGTAAAATCCAGCCAATTACTGCAGGATAGAATACCATGCGCAAACTGCTGTCTAAATCGTAAGAGTTGAAGCCTGGATTCCCACCTTTTCCGGGGTGCAGACTTTCTGTGAATCTCGGTAATACCATCAATAGGATGAACAGAATGAGGTATGCAAATATACTGTAGACCGCCGCTACACGTCCGCGTTTCTTTTCATCTTCAATACTGCGTCTCAGGATGAGGTAACCCGCGTAGATAAGGAAGGTTATCAAAGCCCCATTGAGTTGAGGGTCACTTACCCACCAAGCGCCCCAAGTGAATCTTGCCCAGAGGCTTCCGGTAATCAACCCCAGGATACAAAAAACGATTCCCACTTTCACGGCTGATTCAGCCCTTACATCATATATGGGCTTGGACTTGACCAGGTATTGAATGGAAGTCCAGAATCCCATAAACATGAGCACGAACATGGTGAACCACATGGGGACATGAAACATCAAATTTCGAATGGTCTCAAAAATCGTTGGTTGAAAAGGGAATGCGAAAAGGGTATTTTCATTGTTGGTTACGATCACTTTGCAGCCGGCGAATTGCGCGTTTTCGGCCACCTTACTTCCGGAAGCGAAGAAGGCGTTTTCAAGCAGCAGAGTGCCATCGATGGTGTTGTTGACGAATACGCTAAAGCTTCTGTTTTGGAGTGAGTCGGGAACATCGATCAGCACCCGAACACGATTTTCCGCATCAACTTTGACAATTTCCGTGCAGAGGAAGGTAGAGTCTTGTGCCAAGAAAACCTGCAATTGATTGTCCTCTGCTTCGAAATGAGTGTTGTAGCCAATGATCAATCTTTCTTGTAAACCTGCAGACAAATCTGCATTGTCCACGTCTATCAACCCTGGTCCCAGCGGAACTAAAAAGGAGAAGATTACTACAAACCCCAATAAAAAAATACACAGCAGGCGCCACCAGATTTGCCTCATGCTTTCTTACAAAATTAATCGCGCCAAAGGTAGGGAAATAAGAGGAAGGTAAGGGTCGCCATTCCAGTATTTAGTAGTACTAAAAAAAGCAAATTTTCTAGGTTTTCTGAGAGTGCCACTCCGCGAAGAACCAATGCGCTGTATCGCATCAGGATGAGGATCAAGGGAATGGCAATTGGAAGACCAAGCACAGCTGTTAGTCCAACACCTGTGTCTGTGCGCGAAGCAATTCCCGAGATCAAAGTGAGCAGACAAGCAAAGCCAATACTTCCAAGAAGCAAACCCAGCAGATAGGCAAACACACCATGAGTTCCAACGGGAATTCCCCCCATGAACAAGACATAGACAGCAAAAGCCATCAAAGCCAGTACACACATCAATAGCGCGTTGTAAATGATTTTTGCCAGAACAAACAACTGTGGTTTTACTACCCAATATAGATAGAGGCGATGGCCTCTGGTTTCATTACTGAAGCTCTTTCCAATGGCGTTGAAAGCCGTAAATAATAAGATGATCCAGAGCAATGCATTCCACGTAGTGGTGTCTTCCAAGGTGCGAAATGCCTGATAACACACATAAATTGTTGAAAGAGAGAACAAAGCAATGCCAGCCAAAGCATGTTTCTGCCGAAATTCGAGTCGGATTTCATGATTTAAAAGAAATATCAGCTGCTTGATCATCGCTGCAAAATAACGAAACATTAACCACACCTTCACAGGCGCTTGTGAGCTTTGAAGGAGGAACCACATTGCAATGACCAATTCTGGAAAATATATACTCGCACTTGATCAGGGAACCACAAGTTCTCGGGCGATCGTTTTGGATTCGCAGGGACAAATTTGCGGGTCTGCTCAGACTGAATTTGAACAGTTTTTCCCCAAACCCGGCTGGGTTGAACACGATGCCAAAGAAATTTGGAAGACCCAGGAAACCGTGATGCACGCTGCAATTGAAGACGCTGGTGTTTCTGCGCAGGAAATTCGTTCCATCGGGATCACAAACCAAAGAGAAACCACAGTCATTTGGAACAAGGAAACCGGCGAGCCAATTCATCGCGCAATTGTGTGGCAGGACAAAAGAACAGCCGATGCTTGTGAAAAGCTCAAAAAACAAGGACATACAGAGAAAATCAAGAAGACTACTGGTTTGGTAATCGATGCTTACTTTTCTGCCAGTAAGATCGATTGGCTGCTGAACCATATTGAAGGTGCTAGAGAAATGGCCAACAAAGGAGAATTGCTATTCGGTACAATTGACACATGGCTCATTTGGAATCTGACCAAAGGAGCAGTGCACACAACGGATGAAACCAACGCCTCCCGCACTATGCTCTATGACATTCACAATCTGGATTGGGACGAAGAACTCCTTTCACTTTGGAACATTCCCAAAGCTATTCTTCCCACTGTGAAGAAATCCATGGATGACCACGGAATGGCACTCATTAACGGTTTCCAAATACCAATCAAAGGAGTTGCGGGTGATCAGCAAGCGGCTTTGTTTGGTCAGGCGTGTTTTGATCCAGGAATGGTAAAGAACACCTATGGAACAGGCTGTTTTATGCTGATGAACACTGGAAAAAAACCTTGCGACTCAGCTCATGGACTCATCACTACCATTGCCTATTCAGACTCTCAAGCCACGTACTACGCACTTGAAGGAAGTGTGTTTATTGCGGGTGCGGCGGTGCAATGGCTCAGAGATGGTCTGAAAATTATCGACTCAGCACCTGATTCAGAATACTTTGCCTCGAAAGCTGGACAAGATGGCGTGTATGTAGTTCCGGCATTCGCGGGATTAGGAGCACCGTATTGGGACATGTATGCCAGAGGGGCCATTTTTGGCTTGACCAGAGACACCGGGAAACCAGAACTAATTCGGGCAACCCTTGAGTCAATGGCCTATCAAACAAAGGATGTGCTTGACGTGATGACAAAAGATTCCAGACTACCAATTGCACTTTTGAAAGTGGATGGAGGCGCCAGCGAAAATGATCTGCTCATGCAGTTTCAAGCGGACATTATTGGAACTAATGTTGAAAGACCTGAGGAGATAGAATCGACCGCGATGGGGGCTGCTTATTTGGCCGGAGTTTCTTCCGGACTTTGGACTTTGGATGAGGTGAGGCAACTAAGACGCATCGAACACGTATTTACTCCAGAGATGGAATCGTCTCATGCCAAGGGATTGTACCAAGGTTGGCAAAAAGCAGTAAAGCGCACAATGGGCTGGATTACGCATGATTAGAACAGAAGAACTTCAGAAATTGACTGTAGAAACCTTTGACCTGCTGATTGTGGGCGGAGGAATTACAGGAGTAGGAATTGCCTTAGACGCTCAATCAAGAGGGTTGAAAACTGCCTTGATCGAAATGCAGGATTTTTCCTCTGGTACCAGCAGCAGAAGCACCAAGTTGATTCATGGTGGCTTACGCTACCTCAAACAATTCGATCTAGGATTGGTTAATGAAGTGGGGAGAGAAAGAGCAATTGTACATAAACTCGCTCCACACTTGGTTCATCCAGACAAAATGTTACTACCTCTTATGAAGGGAGGCAACTACGGATACTGGCTCACGCGCTTTGGATTGTCTATCTATGATTTTCTGGCAGGCGTGAAATCCAAGGACAAACGCCGGATGCTCAATCGAAAGGAAACCAAAACAGAAGAGCCTCTTTTGCGAGATGACAAACTCGAGGGAGCGGGACTTTATGCGGAATACCGCACAGATGATTCACGTTTGGTCATGTCCGTGGGTAAAACAGCTCAATCCAAGGGAGCAGTGCTTTTGAATTATGTCAAAGCACTTGAATTTTTGTACCTCAATGGAAAAGTTGGTGGAATGAAGGTCAAGGATGTGTTCACAGAAAAGGAATATCTCGTAAAGGCAGAATGCGTAGTCAATGCAACAGGTCCATGGGTGGATGAGGTCCGAGCCAAAGATGGAGCAGTCAAAGGCAAGCATCTTTTCCTTTCAAAAGGGGTGCACCTTGTGGTGCCTAAATCCAGACTTCCTATTCAGCATACAGTCTATTTCGACAATGAAGACGGAAGAATGATTTTCGCGGTGCCCCGTGGAAGGACCACTTACATTGGAACAACGGATACTGCTTATAAAGGAGAAAAATCGGAGCCTGAGGTTTCTGCGGAAGATGTGAACTATATACTGAAAGCAGTCAACCATATGTTTCCTGATGCAGACCTTTTAGAATCAGATATTGAATCAAGTTGGGCGGGACTTCGTCCCCTCATCCATGAAGAGGGAAAAAGTCCGTCTGAAATGAGTCGGAAAGACGAGATCTTTCTCTCTGTTACCGGGCTCATTAGTATAGCTGGCGGAAAACTAACTGGATATCGTAAGATGTCGGAAAGAGTTGTTGATCAGGTCTTTCAGCAATTGAAAAAAGAGAAAGTAGACTGCAGAACAGACCAAATACCATTGATAGGAGGAGAATTTGAAAACTACGAGGCAGTTGGGAAGTTTGCGGACAAACTCGCCTTAGAATATCCTATTCTACTGCCTGATGCGGAACATGCAGAATACCTGGTTCACAATTACGGAACTGCTGCCGCTGAAATTGTAAAGAACGCTGTAGCGTTGGATAGTGACCCTGAAACAGCTTTGGCCTTGGCTGAGGCAGAGTTTACGGTCAACAATGAAATGGTGTTTAGAGCAGTTGATTTTTTCGAAAGAAGAACTGGGAAGATCTGGTTTGATGTCCCTTCCATTCAACGGACTAAAATCAAAGTTCTGGATAGACTTTCAGAATTACTGAGTTGGTCGCCAGAGCGGAAATTAGAAGAGCAGACCCTGCTTGAGGCTGCATTGGTGAGGATTACCCGTTTCAAGGTTTCCTAATTACATGTTCAAATATAGAATACCCACATTCAAAGCGGTGGCAAAGGAGACCCATATTAGATAAGGCCACATCAGACGATATGCCATTTTGTCCAATGGCTTGAATGCGTGCATGGTCAGTACGATCACAATCCACATCAACACAATATCGATGAGCGCTACGCCAATGCTTTTCATGCCAAAGAAAAGCAATGACCATAAAAAATTCAGCAAGAGCTGAGCGGTGAAAAGGACAAGGGCTTTTTTAACTCCCGCAGTCTCTGTTCCTAGCGCCCAAACTCTGCCAGCGGCAATTCCCATCATGATGTACAAGATTGTCCAAACCGGACCAAAAACCCAATTCGGGGGATTGAAGAATGGTTTCTCAAGAGTCGTGAACCAGGTGTTTACACTTGTGGATGTGGAGACTCCCGACAAAGACCCAAGAATCATACAGATTCCCACAGCAATCAAAATTCTACTAAGGCGTTTGGTCATAAGTCTTTGATTCAGGAGGATAAATCCTCGTGGTTTAAGTCCAATTTGGTTTTTTATTTCGAAATACTGCCATCGTGAACACGATGGATAAAACCAATCACCCCAGGCATAAAATGTTCTTGATCATCCCACATGGCCAAATGACTTCCTTCTGAACAATAGAGGTAATGTCCATTCGGAAATAGGGTGCTCATTTCTTCCATTTCTTCTGGATTCATGGTGTCATATTTCGCTCCCACGGTTAAAGTAGGGGTGGTGATTTCGGAAAGCCTGTTCCAAACACTCCAACCTTTCAAAATACCGCCCGGGACAAACTCGCTTGGGCCTTGCATAAGTTCATAGACATGTTGGTTGAGGTGCCCAAAACTTCTGCTGACAGACTCTGGCCAAATGGCTGCCCTACAAATATGTTTTTCATAGTATTCTCTCTGTACCAAATCCACATAAACAGGGTTCATGTAATCGTTGTTGTTTTCATAAAAAGACAAAGAATCAATAAGTGAGGGACGCATTTTAGACCTCAGC
>CAZKMC010000130.1:0-784 GCA_964553485.1 uncultured Comamonadaceae bacterium | reverse complement strand
GCATGGAGTTATAAGCCTCGTATTTGTCAAAGTCTGCTGTCATATTGCACACGATGAGACCTTTAAGATTTTGTTGGTACTTCAAGGCGTACTCCATGGCCAGAATTCCTCCCCAAGAGTTCCCTAATAAGTAGAAGTTGTCATTATTCAAATCAAGGGCTATGCGCACTTGTTCTACCTCTTCTACAAACCGTTCAATGGTCCAAAGGGCATCTTCATCTGGCTGATCAGAGTAGTAACTTCCCAACTGATCATAGTGGTAAAATTCGATGTTGGCTGACGGAAAGAAACTTTCAAAACACTCCATGTATTCATGCGTAGCGGCGGGACCACCATGTAAAAGCAACACTTTCATTGGGCTGTTTCCAAACCTTTTGGTCCAGACTTTATATCCTTCCTTCAATTCGATCATTTGTATTCCAGCGGATGCATAGGCACCAGTAGCTGGTACATCCAAATAATCGCACGCCGGAACCGTCGATTCGCCTTTTACCGCAGCAGGATGAGGCGCTTCGGGACTTGAACAGGAGATGAGGGCAACAGAAAAAATGGCAATTAGCGAAGAGAGAAAATTGTTTTTCATGAATGTCAGTTGTGTAAGTTGGTGTGTTAAGTTAAACGAAAACAGATGAAAAGAACATGAGCTGGATATATGTTTCACCTATTTGGGACAGATCCAGCATGGACCGAACAATTTTCCTCGCGATAGCAAAAGAAAAAGAGACTAAAAATGGACATGGACGACAAAAAGATCAAAGTCAATTTCTAAGATGGTTTTTGACCC
>CAZKMC010000129.1:0-7950 GCA_964553485.1 uncultured Comamonadaceae bacterium | reverse complement strand
ACTCCAGACCAACTTACTTCCACTCAAGCCATCAAAGAAGACATGGAAGGAGAAGCACCCATGGACAGATTAGTGTGTGGAGATGTGGGGTTTGGGAAAACAGAGATTGCAATCCGGGCGGCATTCAAAGCAGTAACGGACAGCAAACAAGTAGCTGTTTTAGTCCCAACCACTATTCTGTCTTTGCAGCATTTCAAAACTTTCAAAGAGAGATTGAAAGAGTTTCCATGTAAGGTTTCTTACATCAACCGTTTCAAGACAGGCAAAAGCTTAACCCAAACTTTGAAAGAGCTGGAGGATGGTGATATTGATATCATCATCGGAACGCATGCCTTGGTTGGAAAACGCATCAAATTCAAGAACCTTGGATTGATGATCATTGACGAAGAGCAAAAATTTGGAGTTGCAGTCAAAGACAAACTCAAAACACTCAAAGCAAACGTAGACACCCTCACACTTACCGCTACACCAATTCCCCGAACACTTCAATTTTCATTGATGGGCGCTCGGGATTTGTCTATCATCAATACCCCTCCTCCCAACAGATACCCAGTAGAAACAGAACTACGACCCTTCAATGAAGAAGTAATTCGCGATGCGGTATCGTATGAAATTAGCCGGGGAGGACAGGTTTACTTTGTTCACAACCGCATTGGCAACATCAAAGAAGTGGCTGGGATGATACAGCGTCTAGTGCCAGATGCCCGTGTAGGGATTGGTCATGGACAATTAAACGGTGAGCAGCTGGAACAAGTGATGTCCGATTTTATTGAAGGGATTTATGATGTGTTGGTGGCTACCACCATCATTGAATCTGGAATCGATATTTCGAATGCCAATACAATGATCATCAATGACGCCCACAACTTTGGTCTGAGCGACTTGCACCAGCTTCGAGGTAGAGTTGGTAGATCAAACAAAAGAGCATTTTGTTACTTGTTAGCTCCACCAATGCATGCACTTTCTTCAGAGGCCAGAAAACGTTTGCAGGCCATTGAACAGTTCAGTGATTTAGGCAGCGGGATCAACATTGCCATGCGTGATTTAGATATTCGCGGTGCTGGAAATATGCTGGGTGGTGAGCAAAGTGGATTTATCTCCGATATAGGTTTTGACATGTATCAGAAAATCTTGAATGAGGCCATTCAGGAATTGAAAGAAGAAGAATTCAAAGACATGTTGGATGAAGAAGAAATGAAGTCGCAAGATTTTGTAAGTGAGACTGTGCTTGAAACAGATTTCGAAATTCTTATTCCAGACGACTATGTTCAGGGAATCTCTGAACGTATTCAGCTTTACCGTGAGTTGGATGATATTTCATCTGATGAGCAGCTTGATCATTTCAAACAACACCTACTAGACCGTTTTGGCCCCTTACCGCAGCAGGCTGAAGATTTGCTAAGAACAATTCACCTCCGTGAATTGGCCAAACAAATTGGATTTGAAAAAGTGATTCTAAAAACGGGCAAAATGATTGGCTATTTTGTCTCTAGACAAGACTCTCCCTATTATCAAAGCCATAAATTTTCCGGAGTGCTGGATTTCATGAAAGCGCATCCGAAAAAAGGAAAGATGTACGAAAAGAATGGTGGATTGCGGATGAGTTTCATGTATATCGATGCTATCGAACAAGCAATTGACCTTCTGGAGCTAATCCAACGATCAGTCAAGGTGCCAGCTTGATTTCTTAAAGATATTTGAAGTTTTTGTGACTTCTACTTGTGAACAAGTATGTACCTTCACTTGTACTTACACAAACACACAACAAACTATGAAACGAACTCTTTTTTTAGGCGCACTTGTGGCTATTACCATCGGCACCACAGCATTTTTAGTCGGCCCTGGAGACACTGAATCACTGGCTATTGGCGCAAAAGCACCACTTACTGATTTGGCAATGACAGGGGTCGATGGACAAAAAACAACACTGCAAAGATCAGCTGGTGAAAACGGACTTTTGGTTGTTTTTTCCTGCAATACTTGTCCTTTTGTAGTTGGAAGAGGAGAAAAATCTCAAGGATGGGAAGGTCGTTACAACGACTTGAACAACATGGCCAATGCCAAAGGAGTCAACATGATATTGGTGAATTCAAACGAAGCCAAGCGTGATGATGCAGACAGCATGACAGCAATGCAGGAACACAGCACATCCGTGGGTTATACCATGCCCTATGTAGAGGACACTAATCATCAGCTTGCAGACGCCTTCGGAGCCAGAACAACGCCTCATGTTTATCTTTTCAATAAGCAAATGGAGCTAGTCTATAAAGGTGCTATTGATGACAATGTAGATGACGCGAAAGCGGTGAAACAAACTTACCTCAAGAACGCAGTCGAAAATATGACAGCTGGAAAGGCGATTGAGCCAAGTTCAACTAAGCCATTAGGTTGCAGCATCAAGAGAGTTCAATAAACTTCTTGTCATAGAAAGTTATGAAGCCGGCTTAATCGCCGGCTTTTTTTTGTGTCCACATGAACACATGCGGGTTTTGGTAACAATTGGAGAGGTCCCTGCTTACAAGGATATAGACAAGGTCAATCAAAGGCAAGATCCCAATGCCACCACCTAAGGTTAGCGTATAGAACACCGGAACCCATTCTGTTGTACCCAAATAAATTCGATGAGCACCAAACGGCCCTGCTGCAATGGTTAGTGCCACTGCTATAGCCCGAGGGTTCTCATTGACCCTTTCAAATTTTTGGGTTGATTTGTTCTTGGCAGGAAAAATCTCTTGGAACAATGCTTTCCCCACACCCTGGATCAAGTGCAATTCGCTGTGGCCCTTTTGAGCAAATGAACAATAGCTCGAAAACATCAAGCTACTGAAAAGCAAACAGCAGAGTATAGGTTTCATATCCTTCGAAAGTTACAACCAAGAACAGCCCCTAAATAAGATTCAGAAAGATGAAATAAAGTAATTCTTGTGGATTACAAGATCAACATGGCATCACCGTAGGCATAGAAACGATACTTCTCTTTGATGGCTAATTCATAAGCCTCCATTATTAAGTCGTATCCACCAAAGGCCGCAGCCATCATCAATAATGTACTTTGAGGCGTATGGAAGTTCGTGATCATGCAATCTGCGATCTTGAACTCGTATGGAGGAAAGATGAACTTGTTGGTCCAGCCATCAAAAGGCTTAAGTCTGTCATAAGTGCTTACCGAGGTCTCGATAGAACGCATTACCGTTGTTCCTACTGCGCAAACTTTGTTCTTTCTGTCTTTTGCCGCATTTACAGCATCAGCAGTAGATTCTGGAATAATGACTTGCTCACTGTCAACCTTGTGCTTGGTAAGATCTTCAACTTCCACCGGACGGAAAGTTCCAAGTCCAACGTGCAAAGTAACGTCAGTAAATCCAATACCTTTCAACTCCAAACGCTTCAATAGTTGGCGGCTAAAATGGAGTCCAGCTGTTGGAACTGCCACAGCACCTTCTTCTTTTGCATAAATGTTCTGAAATCTATCAGCGTCCTCTGGTTCAACAGGTCTCATGATATATTTCGGAAGTGGAGTTTCACCTAATCTATATATTGTCTCTTTAAATTCTTCGTGAGTTCCATCAAACAAGAATCGAAGTGTACGTCCACGTGAAGTAGTATTGTCAATTACCTCTGCAACCAAGTCATCATTATCTCCGAAATACAATTTGTTTCCAATTCGGATCTTACGAGCCGGGTCTACCAATACATCCCATAAAAGGCTCTCACGGTTAAGTTCACGCAAAAGGAAAACCTCGATCTGAGCACCCGTCTTTTCCTTGTTACCATACATCCGAGCTGGAAATACTTTGGTATTGTTCAATACAAGTGTATCTCCTTCAACAAAATAATCAATCACATCCTTGAACAACTTGTGTTCGATTTTACCTGTGTCTCTATGGATGACCATCAATCTTGATTCATCGCGATTGAGTGTTGGATGTTGAGCAATTAAGTTCTCCGGTAATTCGAATTTGAACTGGGATAATTTCATGTATCTACTCGATTTGAATGGGCCCAAAAAAGGAATGCAAAATTAGAGAATATTGAGGACAATAACCACTATTGTCCTAACCAGCTGTGCTCATTGTATTTAACCTTGATTCAAAGGCCTCCATACTAAGCGCATTTTCTATGTGAAAAATACCGCTTCTGTACCTTCTTAAGGCTGCCAGGTATGCCCCAGAATCCACAGCTGCACCCATATCATGCGCCAAGGTACGGATGTAAGTTCCTTTGCTGCATTCCACCTCAAAATCTACCTCGGGCAAAGCTATCCGAGTTAAATCAAAACGTGTAATTTCTATCTCAACTGGCTGTATGTCCACCTTCTCGCCTTTCCTCGCGCTTTTATATGCCCGTTTTCCGTCAACTTTCTTGGCGCTAAACTGCGGGGGAAGTTGTTGGATTTTGCCCATAAACTGCTTTGTGGCTGTGGTCAACATTTCTTCTGTGATATGTGAAGTGGGAAAAGTAGCATCAACTTCAGTTTCCATGTCAAAAGAAGGCCTGGTTACCCCAAAAAAAACAGTTCCAGTGTATCCCTTGCTATCCGCCGTCAATTCTTGAATAGTCTTAGTCATCCTGCCCGTACATATCACCAATAACCCGGTAGCTCTCGGATCAAGCGTTCCAGCATGGCCTACTTTAATCTTTTTGAAATGGAACTGTTTGCGCAACAATCCCCGTACCTTGTTCACCACGTCAAAACTTGTCCAGTCGAGCGGCTTATCTATGAGAAGCAAAGAGCCGTTTTGAAAATCCTCGGCAGTGCTAAATTTGTTGGGTTCAACTTTCATTCGCGGCGAAAATACAAATTCCATGACGTTCAATTTGGCAGATGTCCGCCGTATATTCTAGCTTTGGAACAAATTATTCGCATGAAACTACTTTTTACATCGTTTGCCACCCTATTTTGCTTTGGGCTTTTTGCTCAGGTCTCTCCACTTCCAACCATGAATCAATTTCATTCTGGACATACCTGTACCTTAGCTGAGCTTGGTAATGTGGTTGTAGCAGGGGGCTGGGACGGCACTCAGGTATCTGGATACTCTGAAATGCTAGATGTCAATGCATCTGAATGGATAGTGATTGCAGAGATGAATGATGCAAGGACCAACCATACAGCACACTCCTTGTTTGATGGACGTGTAATGGTCATTGGCGGCTGGGATGGCAACCTAACTAATCTTGCCAGCACAGAAATTTATTTCCCTGTGATAGACGAATGGGAAGCAGGACCCTCTCTAGCCATTGGAAGATCCAATCACAGAAGCATAGTTCTAGATGATGGAAGAATATTAATTGCCGGAGGTTATGACGGATCCGCAGACCTATCAGTATGTGAAATATATCATCCCGCTTTTGGAACGCTCGAAAGTGTAGCCTCAATGAATGTCGCTAGAAGCTCCTTCTCAATGGTAACCATGGCTGATGGTCGTGTGCTAGTAAGTGGTGGTTTCAATCCCATGGAAGGATTTCAGTTGTTGAGCTGTGAAATTTATGACCCCATTGAAAATACATGGACCATGACAGGAAACATGGATTTTATGCGAGACAACCATGCAGGGTTTTTATTGGACAATGGACAAGTTTTGGTTACCGGAGGAAGAACCTACAATCCAGATTTAAATTTGTTTGAAGGAATCGCTTTTGCTGAACTATTTAATCCAACAACAGAATTATGGGAAACTCTTAGCATGCCATTTGGGGTCAGCTATCATTCCATGTTTGACATTACAGGTGCGGGAGTGAGTACTTTGGGTGGTACCAACCAAACTGGAGATGGAGTTACAACTACCTATTCGGCTGCCATGTGGTATGACCCTGATTTCCAAGGATTCTCTCCAGCTCCCGAAGAATGGGAGGATGAAAACCGTTACCGTTACGCAGCATGTGCGCTGGGTGATGGAACAGTGGTTGTTACCGGTGGAGATGAAGCAGAAGTCGGAACAGCTATTCGACTAGGCTTGTTCGATGCTATCGAAGAACCAAATGCCTTTGAAATTCAAATATTTCCAAATCCTGCAGTAGATAAAGTATTGGTGGTTGCGGGACAAGAAACTCCGCAGTGGAGATTGATGAATATGTCTGGACAAACGATCAAAACTGGAAAGTCTACCTTGGTGGAGCTTCAGGAAATTGTAAATGGCACCTACTTAATTGAAGTAAAAACTTCTAAAGGCAGCATGGTCAAGACCCTACAAATCCGACAATGATTTCAATTTCTTAAATTGAACCTCCTTTAACCCCTTGCTATGCGGCTTTCCTTTTCTACGCTTTTACTTCTTGCACTTGTTGCCATCGGTTGTCAGTCGCGGTCTCAACAAGCGGCTGAATACAATGACGCTATCATTGCCAGCCAGGTTAGAATTGTAGAAGCTTTCAACTCAATGGATAGTGTCATCAATGAGTTTGATGAGCAGGAAATTGACAACTCCTATTACATCTTGCGTGGACGTGTAAAGGAAGGCTTAAAAGCTCTGGACACCCTCGGCGTTTTCCAGGGAGACAGCACCCTTTATTTAGCCAGCAAGCATTTGTTCTTGGGCTATGACACCTTGGTACAGACTCATTATTCTGAGTTGATCGATTTGCTCCTCCTTCCAGATAGTCAGTTCACGGTTGAAGAGCAGCAAAAGGCCTTTAACGCCGAGGCTAGAATTGCAGCTCACATCAATACCCTGCATGCCGCTTATGAAGAACGTCAATTGGAGTTTGGAGAGAAATTCAACGTTGTCTTTGAGTAACTTTTCTGATTAAGATTGAATTCTTTTTTGGGCACAGCCCGAGGAATATTGTCTCCCCTGCTAAAGTTTCCCAACTCAAATGTGTGGATCTGGCTGTATTCAACAAGCTGACCCCTCTAGCCATTATTGATTTGTTTGGATATACGTGTATCAAGATATACCTTGTTTGCCATTAACCTTTAGACAACTTCCAATCATGATTAAACTTGCTGGATTCCTAGGAGCTCTGCTGATCCTCTCCTCGGGCTTTGCCCAAGACCTAACTTTCGGAAATGCATTAAAAACCAAACACGCCTTTGGAGAATATGTGGGCACCATTGACGGTGTACACGTGGTAACCAGCTTTTTCAAAAACAAAAGATACCTCAACAAGATCTCTGAAGACATGAATCTGAGTGCAACGGTAGAAATGGAACTGATGCAAGGCAAAGACGAAATGACCATGGAAGATATTGGGATCTTCAATGAACAAATCGTGATGTTGGTGGCATATCAAGACAACAAGGCCAAAACTACCACTTACTACCTGCAGGAAGTAGATGCTGGTTCTTTGAGGAAAATTGGTAGTCTCCAGGAAGTGGGGAGCGTTGAATTTGAAAAGAGACGAAGCACAGGTTATGGAGACCTGATTGCCAGTAGAAGTGATGAGAAATTACTGATCTACCTCAAATTACCTTACGAAAAGGGTTCTCCAGAACGATTTCGATTTCAGGTGTGGGACAATGAATTGAACATGTTGTGGAGAGAAGATTACCAGCTGCCTTATGCAGATGACCTGTTCCGCTTGCAACGAATTCGAGTAGGAAATAATGGAAATGTGTACATCACGGGTACTGAATGGAAAGAAAAAAGAGAACGAAGAGAAAATAAACGAGACGTGGATTACAAGTACCACATCATGGCTATTTCAGACAACGGAAATCAAGTCAAGGACTATGATGTAAGCCTAGGAGAACAGTTTATTTCGGACATGCAGATTTTGATTGATGACAAGAACGACTTATTGGTAAGTGGTTTTTACGGCGAGAAAAGTTCGGCCAGAACCAAGGGAATGTTCTATTTGAAGATTGATTCTAAGTCTAAGGATATCGCCAAGGACAGACGAGTAGAGTTTCCAGAGGATTTTATTTTGGATCAAATGTCTGACAAGGCCAAAGCAAAAGCCAAGAAGAAAGCAGACCGCAAGGGTGAGGAAGTACAATTGGTCAGTTATGAT
>CAZKMC010000128.1:2317-7985 GCA_964553485.1 uncultured Comamonadaceae bacterium | reverse complement strand
ATAGCCGTTTTTGGGGGCTTCTTTCTAGGATTAGGAATCGGTTTAGCAATTCGTGGGGGCTCTGTCATTGACGGCACTGAAGTATTAGCCGTTTTTGTAAGTCGACGAACCTCTTTGACAATTGGCGATGTGATCATGATATTTAACATCCTAATATTTGGTGCTGCGGCCTATGTATTTACAATTGAAACCTCACTATATGCCATGTTGACCTATTTAGCAGCATCTAAAACTGTAGATTTTGTCGTTTCAGGAATTGAAGAATATCTCGGCGTGACTATAATATCAGACAGAAATGAAGAAATTCGACTAGCTATTATTGAAAAACTAGGCCGAGGCTGTACGATCTATTCCGGAAAAAGAGGGGTCTCATTGAAGCAAACTGATATTATCTATACACTAATTACACGTTTGGAATTAGCCAAATTACATACCGAAATAGACAAAATAGATAAAGATGCTTTTGTTGTAATGCACGGCATAAAAGATGCAAAAGGCGGTATGATCAAAAAAAGACCACTAAAATAACCGACGTACAAAAAATAGCAGGAGAAAATGTCATGACAGAAAAGAAGATTCAGAAAGTAAAAACAAGGCTTCATTCCCGAAACAAAAATCGAGAAAGGTATGACCTCAGCGCTCTGATAAAAACATCCCCTGAATTAAAAAAATACATTCTACTCAACAAATATGAAGTGGAATCAGTTGATTTCTCTATCCCTAATGCAGTTAAACTGCTGAATAAGGCAATTCTCGATCATTATTATGGTATTAAAAATTGGGAATTCCCAGATGAGAATTTATGTCCCCCAATTCCCGGAAGAGCTGATTACATCCATCACCTGGCTGACTTGTTAGCAGAAAAAAACTCCGGTGAAATACCAATTGGAGATAAAATCACATATCTCGACGTAGGCGTAGGCGCGAGTTGCATTTATCCTCTTATAGGAACTACGGAATACGGCTGGAAAGCAATAGGTTCGGATATTGATTCAGGATCAATTGCTTCTGCGCAGAATATTGTCAATTCCAACCCGCCACTAAAGGACAAAATAGAACTTCGATTACAAAAGAATCCGCAACACATTTTTAGTGGCATCATCCACCAGGATGAAAAAATTGATTTAACAATTTGTAATCCCCCTTTTCATGCATCAATTGAGGATGCTCAAAAAGGAACGCGAAGAAAAATAAAGAACCTCACCGGAAAAAAAGTAAATACGCCAAAACTCAATTTCGCTGGTATCCCAAGTGAGCTTATCTGCGAGGGAGGAGAGTATAAATTCATCCAGACTATGATAAGAGAGAGTGAAACTTTCGCCAAGAATTGTTTCTGGTTTTCAACTTTACTTTCGAAGCAGTCTAACCTCAAAGGAATATCTAAACTTCTTGCGCAAACAAAGGCATCTCAGATCAAAACAATTCCTCTTGGAACAGGCAATAAATCAAGTCGAATAGTTGTTTGGACCTTCCTTTCTCAAGAGGAGCAAACTACTTGGAGAGAAACTCGGTGGGAAAACAAGCAGCCACATACCCCATAACCTGGCTAATATTTACTCTAAAATCATAAATCTGCAAAGCTGTTAGAGTAACTACCAAAATCACGTTCTTTAAGTATTCCTCTTTGTACATCCGCATTTAGGGAAAGTCTTAAACGACATGAATACGGATTATGAAGAAGCTTCTGAACATGCACAATTTGAATTGCTAATTCAAGGACTTGTCGATAATGAATATGGGAGTTGTGATAATTTCATTTCTCCAGACATCATAAGCGGTTTGAGGGTGAATCTCGAAACATTAAAAGCCTCTGGAAAAATGGCACTTGCAGGCTTCGGAAATAAACAAGATTTTCAAAAAGACAAAACCACAAGAGGAGACCAAATCAATTGGATCAACACCGGCAGTTCGGACCTGTTTGAAATGAACTATTTGCGTAAGGTCGAGCGGTTTATCCTCTATTTGAATACTACATGTTTCACCTCACTCAAATCCCTAGAAAGTCACTATGCCAATTATGGGATAAGTGAGTTTTATGTCCGCCATAAAGACCAGTTCGAAAACGAAAAAGGAAGACAATATTCCATTGTCCTATATCTGAATTTGGACTGGAAAATAGAAGATGGCGGCATGCTTTCCTTGTACCCCAAGGGAAAAAAACAAATCGATATCTCTCCCTTTGGTGGCAGGATGGTTTTTTTCCATAGCAGTCAAATGGAACACGAAGTTAAAGCCTCCTTCACACGAGATAGAAGCAGCATTGCTGGCTGGCTAAAAAACTAAGCGGCGAACGTCATAACATCGACAAAAATCAATCCTGTAGCCTGGGTTTTAGAGCTTGGGAGTTTATATATCTCCGTCCATATAAAACCAGAGAATGAACAGGCAATATCGAATCATTCAAACTTCACTTAGCGACAAGAATTCCTATCTTCAATTCTATGTATAAATTAAGGAATGCATTTATTCAACTCACAGGATATTGGATCTATAAAAAGAAACATCTTACCACAGGTGTTGATTTCATCATCGACTTGGAAAACCATTTTCCTTCAGAATTTCAATCAATCAAAACAGTCTTCGATATCGGAGCCAATAGCGGCCAAAGCGCAAAAAAGTTTTCAACTGAGTTAAAGAGTGCCTCCATCTATTCATTTGAACCGGAAGCAGAAGTTTTTCTCCACCTTAAGTCCAACACCAAGCATCTTCCCAATGTTAGCTGTTTCAACTTTGGATTAGGCGATAAAAATGATCAAATGGAGTTGCACCATGGTAAATACAGCGGGTGGAATTCATTGTTGCCTGATTTAAACGATACAGGCAAAAAGTCTATGGTGGAAATCAAAACTTTGGATGACTTTGTGGAAGAAACGGGCACCACCCAAATCGACTTGTTAAAAACGGATACAGAAGGTTTCGACATAAACGTCCTCAAGGGTGCAACAAAAATGTTGGAATACAATAAGATCAAGTTCATATACATCGAGGCTGGATTTTATACCACTAACAAGAGAAATACCAATTTAGATGAAATAATGAGCTTTCTACTGGATTACAATTTCACCCTATTTGCACTCTATGAAGTATCAAAAGGTGGTTCTCATATGGTAAATGGAAATGCGCTGTTTGCACATTCAAGCACTGTCAGCGCAAAATATTAACACCCTAAGGCATAAAAACAAATGGGATGGAAGTTTCAGCCATAAAGAACAATCAATCATCAAGGCTTATTTATTTTGGCGTTTTGCTATTCTCGATAGGATTGATAATAGGATTGATCGTGCCAATTTTGGCAAATCTTAGAATGGGTGTGTCAAGCCATATTGAAGGTGTGCTCAATGGAATGTTTCTGATCATTTTTTGGGCTGATCTAGCCTAAAATTAATTTGTCTGCAAAATGGTTGAAAATCACTTTTTGGCTAGCCATCTACGGAACTTTCGCAAATTGTTTCGGAATATTGATCGCTGCAATTTTTGATGGTGGAAAAATGCTAGTCATTTTGGCCAAAGGGAAAGAAGGTTCACGGTTGATTGAGGGGATAGTTGGATTCTCGCTGATCTCACTTTCCTTAGCCATGTTAGTAGTTAGCATTGTTACTCTAATCGGGCTAAGACGGAACATGAAAACCGGACAATGAAAAATATCAAATTAGACAGGTTTTAGATTTGCCAACAACGGATATAATCTGCCAAAATAGCTCCTGTATAACCCCTATACCTCCAAATAAATAATGAAAAAATAAAACTAATTGCATTCTCAGAACTCCAAGAAAAAACACCGCTTGGTCAACAAGTGAATGTTCTTGACTTAGTACTTGTGAGATATGGTAGTAATGTATCAGTATTATATGGGAGATGCCTGCATCGCGGCGCATTGATGGCTGATGGTCATATTGAAGGTGAAAATCTGATTTGTGGTGTACATGGATGGGATTATCGCTTCGATTCAGGGGTGAGCGAATACAACAACAACGAGGTATTAAATAAATTCTATTCAGAAATAAAAGACAACTGGGTTTGGGTTGACGAAGATGAGATCAATGAATTTCTTGTCAAATACCCTCAACCTTTTAACCGAGACGAATATTTGGGCCAATATTCGGATACGCCTCCGGAAGACACAGAACCCTTCATTGGTTATATCAAAGAATTAGCAAAAAATGGCCTACAGAATTATGGCCATCATGGTCCATCCGCTTCAATGGGCGTGGATAGAAACTTATTACCCAAGTGGGAAAACATTCAGTTTTTGTCTGCTCAATTAGCTAAAAGACCTTTGCTAGACGCAGAACCGGTCAATACCCAAGTGATTATATGCGGGAATACGAAAAAACCACTGAAGTTCGATATCCCAGCATTTGTCTCGGACATGAGCTTTGGCGCACTATACAGAGAAGCTAAAATTGCTTTGGGCATGGGCGCTGAAATGGCTGGCACTGGAATATGTTGCGGAGAAGGTGGAATGTTACCCGAAGAACAGGCCAAAAACACCAGGTATTTCTATGAATTGGCTTCTGGAAAGTTTGGCTTTTCCTGGGACAAAGTAAAAAAGGCACAGGCATTCCATTTCAAAGGTGGTCAAGGCGCCAAAACAGGAACCGGGGGACATTTACCAGGAAACAAAGTATCTAAAGAAATTTCTGAAGTAAGAGGCTTGAAAGAAGCTGAAACTGCAGTCTCTCCAGCTGCATTTCCAGATTTATTTACTCCGGGAGATTTTAAAGAAGTTGTAGAAAAAGTCCGCGAAATAACTGGAGGCATACCCATCGGGTTTAAGATTGCTACAAGCCATATTGAGGCCGATATAGATTTCGCTTTGGACGTTGGTATGGATTATATCATTCTTGATGGGCGAGGAGGAGGAACAGGCTCTGCCCCCACTATACTGCGTGATAATATCAATGTGCCTACCATTGCTGCTTTAGCCAGAGCTAGAAAATATTTAGATGGAATTGGACGAAAAGATGTTACACTGATAATTACAGGAGGGGTGAGACTTCCGGAAGATTTTGCGAAAGCAATGATGCTTGGAGCCGATGCAATCGCAGTTTCAAATTCGGCGCTTCAAGCTATCGGATGTCTAGGAATGAGAGCTTGTGGCTCGAACAATTGCCCTGTGGCAATAGCAACTCAAAAGGAAAATCTTAAAAGCCGTCTAATTATTGATTCCTCGGCGAAACAACTGTATAATTTCTTCACAGCTGCAAATGATTTGGTAAAAGTGATCGCAAGGTCTTGTGGGCATGATAACGTACAAAAATTCAACTTCGATGATCTCTCGACCCTAGACTACAACATGCACCGATTGACGGGAATCAAGTATGCAGGACTAAAAATAAAGTTTTATATAAAACTCGTGTGATAAGGATGTGTTGAGCAGTTTAAATAAAAATAATGTGCTGAAATCAACTCTTATCATATTTGGAATTTTCTGTCTTTCCTCAGCACTCTTTGGCCAACCCAAAGTGAAAGGAATTTACATTACTGCTGCTTATTCAATCGAAAAAACCTAGGTCGACTTAAGTCATGATTCAACACATGTTCAAGTTGTTCCGCCAAAACAACTACGTGATATAGTCGAATTAAAGGCCAATCATAAATCCTCTTTGCACCTCGGGTTTGACGTAATGGGGGGAATTAAAGACAATTTGGTACTCAAAAACGATAC
>CAZKMC010000128.1:0-2307 GCA_964553485.1 uncultured Comamonadaceae bacterium | reverse complement strand
TACGGTTACAATTTCACAAATCAGTCCAATAACCAATGAAAAGTGCACGCTAATCTTACTCAATAAGGAAAACTCACTCATTCCCAAAAATGACTCTTGTAATTCCTAAATCTGCTCCTTATTCTATTTCTTTTAAAAAGAAAGCCAAAATCGAGGACGAAGAAACTTTAGCAAGTATTCCAGTGAGTCTTTTAATCTACCTTTAGAACAAATGACAAAGGAAAAACACTTTGAGCTTTCTGATTCCAGTTTTGAAAAGCAATTCCTCAATTGCCAACTCGATTCTGCCGACTTCACACATGTCGCACACCTAAGATTGGCATGGATCAATATCGATCGGTATGGCATTCAAAAAGCTGAAAAGAAAATCGTAGCCGGGCTAAAGAAATTTGTGGAATTCGCAGGAGAGAAGAACAAATTCAACATGACTTTGACCCTGGCTGCAATGAGAGCAGTTTACAACTTCAAGCTACAGTCAAAATCCGATAACTTCAACGAATTCATCTTAGAATTCCCCCGCTTGGAAACGCATTTCAAAGACTTAATTGCTTGTCATTACGGCTTTGACATCTACAATTCAGCAAGAGCCAAAAAAGAGTTTTTAGAACCCGACCTATTGGCTTTTGATTGAGCCAATGCCATTTTAGATTGGGTCTACTTGCTAATTCAGTTCCTTAAGCTTCTGCTCCAACAACTGAATCTTACTCTCGGCGTCGGCTTGCTTTTTCTTCTCTGCTTCCACTACTTGAGGTGGCGCACCGGCAACAAATCGCTCATTACCAAGTTTCTTTGCTACGGAGTTCAAAAACCCTTGAGTATACTCCAGCTCCTTCTGAATCTTTTCGCGCTCTGCTTCCACATCCACGTGGTCACCCATAGGCACAAAGTATTCATGTGCTCCGGCTACAAAAGACATACAGTTCTCCGGAGTATCTGAGATATATTCGATCTTGGAAACATTGCACAGTTGAATGATCATCGAATCAAAACGAGCATTCAATTCGCCGTTCTGCTTCACCAACAACTCCAATGCTTCTTTCTGAGGAATTTGCTTCTCTTTTCGAATGGTTCTCAATCCAGAAACCACCTGTGCCGTGAATTCAAAATCAGCCAATAATGCTTCATTCTTGTCTTGAGCTACTGGCCATTGACTTACCACCAATGCTTCTTCTGGCGTTTTTCGTTCTCTAGCCAAATGCCACAATTCCTCTGAAATAAATGGCATAAAAGGGTGAAGCAACTTCAATTCATTCTCAAAGAAGTCAAGTGTAGCTTCATAGGTCTTACGGTCAATTGGCGAACCATAGGCTGGCTTGATCAACTCCAGGTACCAAGAGCAGAAATCATCCCAGATGTGCTTGTAAGTAGCCATCAAAGCCTCAGAGATCTTGAAACGATCATACATCTCATCAATCTCGTTAAGCACAGAGGCAAACCGCACCTTCAACCAGTCAATCGCCAACTTGGCTACTTCGGGTTGTTCAATGTCTGCCACTTCAAATCCTTTCACCAGGCGGAAAGCATTCCAAATTTTGTTCGAGAAGTTCCTTCCCTGTTCGCACAGTTTTGGATCAAAAGGCAAGTCATTTCCGGCTGGAGAGGTCAATAACATCCCCACACGCACTCCGTCTGCACCAAACTCCTTCATCAACTCAATTGGGTCTGGACTATTTCCGAGCGACTTGCTCATTTTTCTGCCTTGCGTATCACGCACAATTCCGGTGTAGTACACGTTCTTGAACGGTTGCTCACCTCGGTATTCATATCCGGCAATAATCATTCTAGCCACCCAGAAGAACATAATCTCAGGTGCCGTTACCAAGTCATTGGTGGGATAGTAATAATCCACTTCTTCTTCGTTGTAGAATCCGTCAAAAACAGAAATTGGCCACAACCAAGAGCTGAACCATGTGTCCATGACATCCTCATCCTGATGCAAAGCTGTGACCGCTAGAGCGTCATGCCCAGATTTCTTTCTGGCAAGCTCTAGCGCTTCTTGTTCTGTCCGAGCTACTACATAGTCATCATGTCCCTCTCCAAAATACCAGGCAGGAATGCGGTGACCCCACCACAATTGTCTTGAGATACACCAATCCTTGATGTTCTCCATCCAGTTGCGGTAGCTATTCTTGAATTTATCCGGATGAAACTGAATGTTTCCATTCATCACATTGTCCAAGGCAGGCTTGGAAAGTTCCTTCATGTCCACAAACCACTGCAAAGAAAGTCGAGGCTCAATTACCGCATCGGTGCGTTCTGAGTAACCTACTTTGTTCATATAAGGCTCAACCTTCACCAAATTGCCAG
>CAZKMC010000127.1:0-8069 GCA_964553485.1 uncultured Comamonadaceae bacterium | reverse complement strand
TGCTCGACCTGCTCAGTCAATTTGGGTGCTCAGCGGACTGCGGTTGGGGAGACATTGATGGTGATGGTGCCGTCGGCGTGGGGGACATTTTGGCATTGCTCTCGCTGTTTGAGGGTTGAGTCAACTCGCCAAACAGGTAATTCCATTCCACCTTCCATAGGAAGCGCATTCTTACCTTAAGGAGATTTGGTTGAGAAGCGGGGCGGGAAATCCGATAAGTTGAGGGGGCAATCCTGTGTGGTCCATCAAGTACGCAACACAATCAACTACGTTCCTTATAAGAACAGTAAAGAAATTGTTGCCGATGTTAAAAGGATCTATAAGGCCACAACATTGAAAGAGGCAGAGCAGTCGTTGATGGACTTCTCCAACAAATGGAGAGAGAAGTATCCCAGAGTAGTGAACAGTTGGAATGACAATTGGCACAAGCTCTCTACCTACTTTGATTATCCCGCTGAGATACGTAAGATGATCTATACAACCAATCCAATAGAATCATTGCACAGCCAGTTCAGAAAAGTCACTAAGACCAAAAGGAGCTTCACCAATGACGATGCATTATTGAAATTACTCTACCTTGTGCAAAAGGATATCACAAGTAAATGGGCACTAAGACCGATACACAACTGGAGGTCCATTAGGATCCAGCTACTCATCCTTTTTGAAGACAGATTTATAAATGACACACTTTATTGAACAGACCCGCTGGCGAGTCTGTCACTCGTGTCAAAGACACTCCAAACTCACACTCCAAACTCAAAACTCACACTCAAACTCAAAACTCACACTCAAAACTCAAGACTCAAGACTCAAGACTGAAAACTCAAGTCTCAAGACTGCAAAGAACATCCGAGCCACAAAGTTGTTACTTTCATGTACATGCTCATGATTTGCATGTTCAAACATGAAACCTAGTACAAAAACATCCAATGCACTTACCCCTGTTTAATCTCACTTTTTTACTTTTCACTTCCCTATTTATGACTTCTCAATCAACTTTGTCGCCCTTTTACAAGCTATCCACACAAACACCCAGTGGAGAACCTGTATCTATGACCCAGTATGAAGGAAAGCTTGTTTTGATCGTCAATACAGCCACTAAATGTGGACTTACTCCACAGTTTGAGGGACTAGAAAAACTCTGGCAAGATCACAAAGAAGGAGGTTTGATGGTCATTGGTTTTCCATGTGATCAATTTGCAAATCAGGAGCCTGAGACGAACGAGACCCTCGAAGAAGTTTGTCGGATCAACCACGGCGTTACCTTCCCTTTGATGGCAAAGAGTGATGTGAATGGGAAGAACACCAACGACGTTTTTAAGTATCTAAAATCTCAAAAAGGTGGGTTTCTGGGAAGCAAGATCAAATGGAATTTCACCAAGTTCCTTGTGGATCAAAATGGCAAAGTAGTCAAGCGGTATGCTCCCACAACGAAGCCAGAGGCAATTGAAAAGGACATTCAAGCGTTGCTCAAATAGCAATCAAATCAGCAATGACCATGAAAGGCTATTTCTAGCTCCATTTTTTACCAAGCCCAATAAACCTCTTTTCAAACTGCTCATAAACTATCCAACTCACAAAAAATGTGGCAATCATTGAGACTAAGATATAGCTAAGCGGATATAAGCGTCGATTCACCAAATAAGCCCCAAGGAAGAAGACAATTGGGTGCAGGAGATAAACTGAGTAGGACACCTTTCCCAGAAAACTTAGGCCTTTCAATGGCCCTGACACCAAAGGTATTTTCAAACGATAAAAACCCAAAGTAAGCGCCATAGCAGAACAGGAGTATATTACTCGGGTGAATCCGGTTGCAAGATGAACCCTGTCTGGCAATGGATACAACACATAAAACAACAACGAAAAACCAATTAGCACCTCTGCAGTTCGTTTTCCTTTGACATAGTGCCCATATTTCCCTAGCAACATTCCTCCAACAAACAAGAACAAATGGTTAAAAGGATGCACATAAATTCCCCATTGATTGTGCAAGGTATCGTCTGGACTTAAGCGCCCAAAGGCAAACCACCCACCTAAAATTACGGCAATCAAAAAGCTCAATTCAAGTCCAAATCGCATGCGTTTTCCAAGCCAGACTACTAGCGGGAATAAGCTATAGTACACCAGTTCATTTCCAATAGACCATGAGCCAATCGCGATGCTATTGTTGTAGTCCACAAACCCAAACAACCCGCTTAGGTTCAAAAGAATAGTTCTGGTGCTATGTCCTTTATCCAGGGCAAAAACAGTGAGAAAAATAGCTAGCCAGAGTAATGGAAAAATTCGCAAGACCCTCTTTATAAAGTATCTCGGAAGCGTTGCAAACTTGAGTCGGTCTTGATACACCAGGTAAAGTGTCAACCCGCTAAGAACGTAGAAAATCGCTACCCCATAAACTCCAAAAACAACCACAAATCTTTGTCCCCAAAAACCACCCATACTCCATGAAGTATAGTGGTACACCATGATCATAAAGGCCATAAGGCCTCGAAGAAAATCCAGAGAATGTACGCGGTTATTCATGCTGTACCAATGGCATTTGCTTCGTTGATTACGGCATTGCTTCTGTTATCAAAACGTTGAAGCGCCATATTAAAAGTAAAACCTAATAATAAAGCCAAAAGACCCAAAACACCTGCTTGAACCGCATTGGCCTGTACTTTCACTTCTCGGTGGGGGCTTTGTTGCTGGCGTCTTCCAAACCGGAAGCAGATCTCATAAGCCAGTAAAATGACCAGAAACAAAACAACTACAATAACTACACTGCTTTGGTTGTACATAATTTCATGCTGCATGGTGAAAATGAAAAGATGCAAGTAAATGTAAGGGGAAACCCAAACATCCTGCACTTTACTTCCTAATGGTAAGCCCAATTCAAATGTCATATCCAATGCTTTATTCTCTCATTATCCTAACTTGCATCAAACATCTTACAGATGAAAACAACTATCCTTCTTGCCGCGCTCATGTTTCTGAGCACAGATTTAAGCGCACAAACCATTTATGAAATTCAGGGGCAATCTGATGCTTCTCCTTACACTGGACAAACAGTTAACACCGGAGGAATTGTCACTGCGGTTGTGGTTGATGGGTACTTCATACAAGACGGGGACGGTGCCTGGAATGGGGTCTATGTCTATGACCAAACTCAATCTCCTTTAATAGGAGACGAAGTGACTTTCAGTGCAACCGTGGCTGAGTATTTCACACTAACTGAGTTGGACAATGTGAGCAACTTTGAAGAAATATCCAGTGGAAATGCATTACCAACCCCGGTGATCATCACAACCTTAGATGTGAACCAAGAAGCATACGAAGGTGTCCTAATCACTGTGGAAAGTGCAGTCTGTGTGCAACCCAACATGCCTTTCGGAGAGTTTGACGTAGACGATGGCAGTGGGGTGGCCAGAGTCGATGACCTCCTTTATTTCTATCCCGCCGAGCTCGGAATTGCCTATCACATCACGGGTATAGGGCACTTCTCATTTGATTTCTACAAAATTCTTCCCCTTGGTCCAGACTATGTGATCAATGCAACACCGTTGTACTTTACCATTGCCCCGGAAGAGTTTGACATTACCACCTCCAGCATGAATATCAACTGGCAAACCAATGCACCGGCAACTTCTTCCGTGTCCTATGGAACCACTCCAGACTTGGAGCTTGGAACCATCGAGGTGCTCGATATGAACACAGACCACACCATCGCTCTCACAGATTTAAGTCCCGCTATTGTCTACTATCTCGCCATTCATTCTGAGGATGCAGAGAACACCACCCAAGTCATAAATCGGGTGGTCTGCTCAAAGTCTGAAAGTAGCGGCACGGTAAACGTTTTCTTTAATCATGAGGTGAATACGTCCGTAGCCACTGTGTCAGAAGCCACCCAATCTTCTGATTTCGTTGCAGACATCCTGAGTTACATCAATCTGGCTGAAACTACCCTGGACATTACCATGTACGACACACAAGGTGGTCTGGCAAGTATTTTCGAAGCCATCAATGTACTTCACGACAATGGCGTGATAGTCAGATTTATTACGGACAGCGAACTCGAAAACGTGGAATTAGACTTGCTGAATGCGGAAATCCCGGTGTTGGCGGGTAATTCAGAAGGCATTATGCACGACAAATTTCTGGTCATTGATGCAGGATCAGTAGAAAATTCTTGGGTAGTGACGGGTAGTACCAACTACACCACCGGCAATTTGGGCTGGGATTTCAACAACGTGATTTGTATACAGGATCAGTCGTTGGCCAAATCATTCACCCTTGAATTCGAAGAAATGTGGGGATCCACCAGTGCGGATTTCGACGTTGAAAATGCGCTTTTCGGTTCAATGAAAACAGACAACACCCCACACAAATTTGTTTTGGACAACATTGAGGCGGAGCTGTATTTTTCTCCATCAGACAACACAGAAGCTAAAATTGGAGAGGCTCTTTTAGACGCAGAAAACGAAATTGCTTTCGCGGTGATGGCCTTTACCTCAAACAGTTTGGGAAGTGCAATTGCCTCTCAGCATAATGCAGGTTTAGATGTTCAGGGAATCATTGACTATGTGGAATTCAATGGCAGCGAATTCGATTATTTGCTTGGCCAAGGGGTAGACGTAATTGATTATCAAAATGAAGATGGTACCCAGTGGCCAGACGGACCTGTATTGCATCACAAATATGCCATTGCAGATTATGCGGCTGGATCTGCAAACCCGGTCACAATTACCGGCTCTCACAATTGGACAGCCTCTGCAAATGGCATCAATGATGAGAATACTTTATTGATCTACGACCATGAAATAGCCAATTGGTATTACCAGGAGTTTACTAAACGGTACGATGATTTGGTCAGCAGCCTCCCTGAGTTGGTCATAGACTCGCCCATAGTCTATCCAAATCCAGCAAGCTCAAGCTTGTTTATCAGTCGTGCTTCACCTGGAAATTTGGTTATGTACGACATGAATGGAGCACAGGTGCTAAATCAAAGACTGAGTGCTGGGAATAACGAAATCGACGTACAATTCCTTCCTAAAGGAACATACATAGTTCGATTACTTGGCGATGCTGGTGGCATGGCCAAGTGGGTTAAAAATTAATCTCGGAAAGTGAGGGTACTGATTTAAAAAGGAGAAGATGCCTTTGTCAAGAATTTTCTACTTCTTGTTCTTTTTCCCATTCTTGAATCATCTCTAAACTGGCTTCCAGATTGTCTACCACATACCGTTTCCCAGCTAGTTCGATCGAATAATAAAAACGATAGCTATCCAGAATTTGGTCAAGGGTCATTTTACCGTTGTCGAGTAAGGCCTTTAATATTTCAGATTTCTCTTGAAGGGCAGTGTCTTTCCATTCACTCGATTTGCAATCGAATAATGTTCTAAGTGTGCGATGCAGGTAAAAAGGGCCCATAACCTCATCCACAACTTCTTGATAATGCATGTTCTATTAATTTCCATACAAGCTACGCCTTTTTGACTGGACAATATTGGAAAGTCTCAACAAACTTCCTCGCGATAGCAAAAGAAAAATAAACTGCAACACCCTATTTTCCATTGGAAAGCAACAAAAAAAAGGATGCCGTTAAACATCCTTTTTCCATGCCCGTATTTTTATCTGAGCAAGTCAATGACTGGAATGATTGAATCTATTGCGGGTCTAAAACGCCTACAGCCGATCCAAAATCTCCGCAATCTTCCAAAAAAGACATGGTACCGTCTTCCATTATCTCTATGGTCACAGAACAATCTGGCACGCAACCTTCGGTCACTTCTTCAGCAAAAACATACACATCCCCATCTTGGCTTACGAGCTCAAGCATTCCTGTACAAAAGCCGTAATCAATTATGGCTTCGGTAAACCCGCACCCAAAAGTGATGGTCGCATCATAAAAACAACAATCAATTTGTTCCAGCTCTCCTGCCCAATTTCCTTCTCCCAACACATAACCATCGGTATCATCACAATCCAGTAAAAACCCGCAAGTATTTTCCTCACTGAAGAATCCATCACCATCTAAATCGATGGCATTGCCATGTCCATCATGCGCATTCACCGCATTGATACTCACATTGATCAAATGCCCTTTGTGGCAAATATCCACTTTGTGATTCGACTGTTGTTTCAGCCATTCATTCGAATTTTCTTTTTGGCATCCAGCAAGAAAAATTGCCGCTGTACATAGCACAAATAGTGCTCTCATAGTTAGAAGTATTGATTGGCATCTTTACTAAATCTACCACTTTGTTCACCTGCAAATCACCCCGTTGAGTGAATGGTCCATATTATCTATTTACCGCCTCATTTTTTCTATTATCTGCGCAAGCGCGAGGAATGGACTGAAGTCATTAGCAGGGTTTCATGTAAAACGTAACGAAAATTTGAGCCACAATTGACTCACTAATTCAGCCACAGATGCGCATCTTCCACTATGAAATGCGGATTGCTCTCAAACAAATGCCTGAGGAGAGGCACATGGTCATTGCCGATGAGCACAAAGATGCTTTCCTCTTCGAAATCCAATTGATTGAGGATCTTGGAGTAGATATAAATATTCCTTCTGTACCAATCAGCAGTCAGCTCTGTGCCTAACAGATAGTCTTCAGAATAATTATAAACATCCGTTTGACCAATTCTTGGGAACACATCAATATAATGTGCCTCAGAGGCATCTTGAACTTCCTCGCTATTGAGCCAACGCATATAGTCAAACAGGGAGCTTTCCTTTATTAAAGAGTCTTCATTGATAATGCTTGAAAGTGGCTTTGTTGTTCCAATTACATCTGCATTGAGTATGTCCATTTGGCCGTGATTCTCGGCGTACTCCCTAACCTGATTATAAAGCACACCGTATTTCCCTGGGTGGTCACATTGATACACTTTTGAATGATTCAATTCATCCGCCATGCGAAAAGCGATTTGCCAGATTTCATTACTTCTCACACGTGTTGAATCTGTTCGCTCTCGAAAGACTTGATACAGACTATCCGTCTTGTTCATGTATTCAAAATCCGGCATTTGCTCAATGAAAATCTTTCTGGGGTCAAGACCTTCAACAATTCTGCAGATAGTGGATATGCTATTTTGGTGGTCTTCATTCAACACATCATAGGTGGAATCTGTTTTGCGCAAAATGGAAAGTGCCTAGTAGATAAACTTTGGTCGTCACATCATCGTGTGCCTCATAAAGTTCTATTTCACCGGGAGGATCACATCCTAGTATGATCAATGAACACACTAATGAAATAAATACCGCTGATTTCATAAGAGTCAATTTAGTAGAATGCTTCGTTACAATATGTCTTGGGGCAATATTTTTCTGGTCCAGGTATTCAATCTCTTCCACTTACCCACTTCATCATCTGGATTAAAGTCGCTAGTAATTTCCCACGAATTTTCCTGTTGGAACTCACGTTCAACCCCCTCCATTACACCTGCGGTAATTTTTTCTGAGTAAATGACTGCCACACATTCCGTATTTAAATTGGCGCTCCTCGGGTCTAGATTGAACGTCCCGATGACCGTGATTCTTCCGTCGATGACCATGGTTTTTGCATGCAATCCAAAAACAGGAACATGTTCCAAAGTGGCCTGCAATGCGCCGGTCATCATTTCTTTTCGCTCAGCGGCATCAGGCCGAAATTCAAAAATGCGCACACCTGTTGCAAGCAGTTCTTCTCTAGTGGATTGATAACTACTGAATGCCTCCACATTATCTGTGGAAGCAAGGCTATTTGTGAGGATGCGAACATCCACTCCTCGCCGAACGGCAGACCTGAACAAGTCTCTTCCCATTTCAGAAGTGATCAAATAAGGAGTTTGGATATTAATGCTGCTGTCTGCTTGTTGAATGAGTTCGATCAATGCACTGGTAGAAATTCCACCACCGCCAAGACCTTGGGTGCCATCGTTTTTACCTGGTGCATCAGACACAAAAGCCACACTGTCTACCCAAGTAATTCCCTCATTGGCTTTGATGCGGGCAATGGTTTGGGGGAAATCACGAATGCGTTCTCTGATCTGCGGCCAGAAATTTTCCGGATTACACGCATATTGGTGCAAGTTTTCGAATC
>CAZKMC010000126.1:2290-8121 GCA_964553485.1 uncultured Comamonadaceae bacterium | reverse complement strand
CCTTCACAAGAATGCCACGCATGTATTTGTATTCTCTGATCTTTTTGCCAGTATCATCAAAGTCCCACATAATTCCGTTCTCACGGCCTTTCTCATAATATTCAATGGACTTCATGTTTCCGTTGCGCCAATAGTAGATCCACTCGCCGTGTTCCACGCCACGCTGGTAATTACCTACATAATCCAATTGGCCGTTGTCATAATACAACTCCTCCCTCACACGTTCATAGTTAGGGCCTTTTGTATATACCACCACGTATTCTGTTCCGTTTTTATGTCGGCGAACTACGTGTCTTTCAAGGTCCTCATCCTGAGGCGTGAATGAAAGAGCAGCAAGGGCGAATAATATTAACAATCTGAACATTAGGTGAATGCCCTGTTTTGGGTGCGAATTATCTTACGAGATTTGAATTGCATTGTTACAAATGTGTGTCTTTTTATGATAGCTGCATTTTAGAACTAAGCCTGCAAGCTTTTGAAGACCAAAGAAGATGACATCGAAATTAGCTGGATAGAAGCATCCAAAAGGGACAAGCGCCATTTCGCCCCCCTTTATGAGCGCTACTATGAAATGATTTTTCGATTCGTTTTCAAGCGTGTACAAGATATGGACGTAACCGGAGATCTGGTATCCGGTGTTTTCATGAAAGCAATGGTCAACATCAATCAATATACACATCAAGGTTATCCGTTTTCTTCTTGGCTTTTCAGAATAGCTTTGAATGAAACCAACATGTGGTTCAGAGCGCAAAAGAAACGAGTTGAGGTACCTTTGTCGCAAGAAACAGCGGCTTCTTTGCTGGATGAATTTCAGGAAACCAGAAACGATGCAGACCTTGAACGTATGGTTGAGGCCATGAATGAACTAAAAGAGGAACAGGTGCTACTTATTGAACTGCGCTTCTTTGAAAATCATTCGTTTCAGGAAATAGGAAATATTTTCGATGTTGCAGAGAACACAGCCAAAATGAGAGTGTATAGAGCGCTTGAGGCTCTGAGAAATAGCATGGAGAGAGGGAAATGAAAAAGTTTAAACTCGATAACGACCCACAAAAAGAACCTTCCAAGGAGGCTATCAATCAATACAAAGATTTTGATGGCCTGCTAACCAATTACAATAAAACGCTCAATCGCCTTCACAAGAAACCACTTTATAAAGACCCTAAGTTCTTCATTGCCATGGTCATGTTCCTCTTAATTATCTACTTGGTTTTTGAATCAATGAGGCCAGAAGACCAGCAGAATGATGCCGCTCCTCCTATAGAAGAAACAAAATGAGTTGAAATTCGTAGTTACAGGGACACAACCTACCCTGACTTGAAAAATTACCTCTTGACAAGCTTCCTGTGCCTGTCCACATTATTTTGTGGTGCCCAAGAATCTACGTGGCTGTCTGACCTCATTTCAATCAAAGATTTTAGAGCGGATTTTGAACTCCTCACCAAGGTGCTGGAAGAATCACATCCCGGAATCAACTTTTATACTCCAGAAGACGAATTGTACTTTATGGAGCAAAAAATGCGCAATGCAGAAAGAGTAATCACCAAGCAAGAGGCCTTTGCCAGATATGCATATTTCATAAATGAAATTAAAGATGGGCATACCTACATTTCTCCCGGAAGAGCCTTAGAAGAACAGGTGATCAGAGATGGTTTGTTCTTCCCTTTCACTTTGCGATTTATCAAGGAAAGCGCATATGTAGACTTGAATTTTGTGGAGGGAATTGACATTCCAAAAGGTTCGGAAATCCTTGCGATTGACGGAATGCCAATTGAACAATGTCTGGAACAACTCCTGCCTTATATCACCAATGATGGATTCAATAACAAAGCAAAATATGCGGGTCTAGAAGGCCAGTTTTGGTGGTTTTATGCCCTTCACTTTGGACTTCGAGAGAAACATCATATGGCATATTTACACCCTGTTTCGCACAAAAGAATGGCCGTTTCAGTTCCTGCCGTATCCTATCTTGAAAGACAACATGTCCTTAGTTTAGTTTATGATTATGGCCTATCGGCCGAGGAACATGCTGTGGTTTCTTATGACATTGACGAGAATGTGGGTTACCTCAGGGTAAGCAAGTTTCATGGAATCAGCCGCTACAAATATGGCAGACTCCTTAGCGAGGCTTTTGGCACATTTCAAGACGCCCATGTGGATGCGCTCATTATTGATGTGAGACAAAATGGTGGAGGAAAAGAAGGCTTTGAAAACATGCTCATGGCACACCTTGATCACGATGTGAAAGTCAAATACGATGAAGTGAGATTGGGCGCTCCACGCTCCAGTCATTACTCAAATCTGGACCAATCCGTTTTTAGAAGGTTCGAAGATCATATCTACAGACTAGTTGAATTCAGAAAATCAGATGATGGCAAGTGGGAAAGACGTAAAAGATTTGAAAGAACCTGGAGAGAACCTCGCTACAAGTACCACGGAATGGCCTACGTACTTATAGACGGAGAAGTGTTTTCAGGTGCTTCAGAGTTTGCAGCCATGGCCAATGACTACGGCAGAAGATGCATTCTCATTGGCGAAGAAACGGCTGGTGGATATCAATGCAACAATAGCGGGTATTTCTATAAACTGAAACTACCCAAAACAGGATTTGAAGTGGAAATTCCAAGAATTCACTTTGATTTGAATGTCTGTGATCAACTCAATGAAGGGGGGGTAAGGCCAGATATTCAGGTAACATCCAGTTACTCAGATTTCGTGTCTGGAATTGACACGCAAATGCGGTTTACTATGAATCTGATCAAGCAGGGTATTGTGATGGAAGAGTAACGATTACTCGATGGTCACAGAGAAACTTGCAGAAAATGGGATTTCAAATCCTACCGTATCACCATTCACCACTTCTTTCAAAATCATTTCCATAGTGATCGTCTCTGTACCTCCTAATGGAGCCCCATTGACTTCTACAACACCGTTTACCGTAGTAAATGTGCGGTAAGGAAGGAGGTCATCATTGAAATTGATTTCTTCAAGTAAGTTCGGCACTGTGTCATTTGGAACAAAGAACACAGGATGATTGACGCTGTCCAATTCCAGTGTGAAATTCAAGTTGTGAGACTCTTTCTCTCCTTCAAGACGAGCATCAGTGGTGAGATAATATCTTCTAGACAAAGGCAAAGAATCAGCAAGTGTGACGTATTCCGCCATTAGAAGTGGATAGGTTTCACCACCAAAGGTCAAATCACCACATTCACACATGTAAACTGGGTTTACAAAGTCATCTGATTTTTTGCATCCCCAAAAAGCCACCAATAGGACTCCAAAAATAATTGCCTTCTTCATCATAATTGCTTGTTGCAATGGAGGGGGAATTTACTCAAAATCCACGTAGAGTAAATACTTCTTCCGCATGGATTTGAATTTTTTCAATTCTTCAGACCAGCTTTCCCTTATTTCTTCCGCTGAATTGCCGGCCTCCATCATGGTTCTGATTTGGTCCGTCCCACATAATTTATCAAAGAATTCCGGCAAAGTGAAAAAGGAATCTTTGTCTGGATAATAAGCGTACATCTGAACAAGCCAGTCCAAATAAAGCATGCGTTCATTGAAGAAATAGAAGGAAGCAAACTGCTCCAGATTATGACCAAAACACGCTTCACCTTCATATTTTGGATGGACACTTTTTCCAGGAATGCTAATGGGGGTAAAACCATAAGACCCAATTTTATAGTTTGGATAACCAATGATCTCAAAAGCATTGGGAGTACCTCTGCCCACGCTCACTTTAGTTGGCTCAAAGAAACACAAAGAGGGGTAAAGATAGACAGAGGCCATGCTGGCCAAATTGGGGCTTGGCGGTACTGGTAGCTCATACTTGATCCTGTGTGTATATCCTTCGCACGGAATTACAGCCAGCTTGCATTCAACTCCATTGGCGAGCCATTTTTCGCCCAAGATCATTTGGGCCAATTCGCCTACAGTCAATCCGTGGACCACTGGAATTGGATGCATGCCCACAAAGGATTGATATTTCAAATCCAAGACGGGCCCATCTACATAAAAGCCATTCGGGTTGGGTCTGTCTAATACCACAACTTCTTTATCCAATTCAGCCGCCGCCTCCATCACATAATGCATTGTGGAGATATAAGTATAGAATCTTGCACCTACGTCCTGAATGTCGAAAACAAGGACATCCAGATTCTTCAGCATCTCGGGAGTGGGTTTTTTATTGGATCCATATAGTGAAATCACAGGAAGTCCCGTAGCACCGTCCACGCCATTTTCAATTTTTTCTCCGTTGGCTGCATCGCCCCTGAAACCGTGTTCCGGTGCAAAAACTTTCGCCACATTCACACCCAAAGACAAAAGTGTGTCAACCAAGTGTGTTTGATCTACCAAGCTCGTATGATTGGCAACTACCCCAATACGTTTACCTAGTAGCAATGGAAGGTATTTGTCGAAACGAGCTGCTCCAACTGAGAGGTTTTCAGCAGGTTCTAAAGGAGCGTAGAGTTCCTTCAAATGAACGAGGGTGTCCATGAGAGCTGCAGCATGTTCCTCGGCGCGTGCGCCAGAAGAAGAAGATGAGGTACACCCCAAAACAACAATGAGTACGGCGAAATAAAATTTCATATTCAACAACAGACATTTTTTCAAATCTACATGATATGCGGATAACAATTGGAAAGTGCATACAAGCTTATCAAAGTTTCAACGGAGGAAATAACTAGTTTAGTCCAATGCAAATTTCGAGGTTCATAGCCCGTAAAATGGCCGGGGGGAGTGGGAGCTCAAAACTCAGCAAACCCATAGTCCATATAGCAATTGGCGGTGTGGCGATTGGTGTGGCACTCATGGTGATGTCCATTTGCATTGTGACTGGTTTTCAAAGAGAAGTCCGAAATAAAGTGGTTGGATTTGGTTCGCATCTCCAAATAGTGAACAATGACAACAACTATTCAAAAGAAACTACCAGGGTACCAATTGATCAGGAATTTTACCCAGAACTTGCTGATAAAGAGGGAGTTGGGCACATTCAAGTCTTCGCTACCAAACCAGGGATCCTTGAAACAGAGGATGACCTTCAAGGGGTTATCATCAAAGGAGTTGGAAGTGACTTTGACTGGCAATTCTTTGGTGGCAACCTGATTGCGGGAGATACGCTTAGCACTTTTACCGGCGGACGGTCACCGGATTTGCTGATTTCTTCAAGCATCGCGAAACGCATGCAGTTGGACCTTGGCGACAAAGTCACTCTCTACTTTGTACTGATGGAAGGGGATATTCGTCCCCGGAATTTTAAGGTCACAGGCATCTATGATACCGGCCTCAAAGAATTTGATGATCAATTTGTCTTTGTTGACATCGGCCACATTCAGAGGATTAATCAATGGGGAATAGAAGCGCAGTTGGCGGTAAGTAACTGTTTCAATGATACGCTTGAGATTGAAGCGTTCGGCTTTGGCGGGAAAAGAGACTTGCGTTATGAATGGCCCGGGACAGATTTTCAAGGAAAAGGTCCCCATTTGATTTCGCCGGTATCAGACACGTCATTCACAGTCATAGTTGGCGATAGAGACCGCACCATTCCAGACACTGCAACCGTTTGGTTGAAATATGCGCATCCGGATAGTATCCCATGCACATACACGCTCACTCGCTCCGGTTCAGATGGCTCACACCGTTTTTACACGGGTGGTTTTGAAGTGACTATTGATGACTATGAACAATTGTGGAACATGGATGATTTGGTGTTTTATGAAGTGCCTTACTACCTCCAAACCATCAATGTAGTCGACAGAAATCCAGAGATATTTTCCTGGTTGGAAATGCTGGACCTGAATGTGGTGTTGATCATTGGCCTCATGATT
>CAZKMC010000126.1:240-2280 GCA_964553485.1 uncultured Comamonadaceae bacterium | reverse complement strand
ATTCTGATAGCTGTGGTGAATATGACCTCCGCATTGCTCATCATCATTTTGGAGCGCACCAACATGATAGGGCTGCTCAAGGCATTTGGCCTTCCAGACAGTGGAGTCATGTGGGTGTTTATTCGACATGCAGCTAGAATCATTGGTCGGGGCATGATTCTAGGTAACGTCATTGGATTTGGAATCGCCTTTCTTCAATTGTACACTGGATTTATTACCCTCGACCCTGAAAGCTACTATGTGGACTCTGTGCCAATTCGTTTCGATTGGGCTTACCTCATTGGAATTGAGCTATTCACATTTTTGACCTGTGCTATATTCATGATTTTTCCGGCTTGGTACGTTGCCAGAATCACTCCGGTAAAAGCCATCCGCTTCGACTAGTTCTTACTACCTTTGACGCAAATTAATTTCATGAAGGTTTACAACAACATCCTTGAAGCCATTGGGAATACCCCAATGATCAAACTCAATAAGATTGCAGAAGATATTCCCGGAACAGTGCTGGCTAAGGTGGAATATTTCAATCCAGGAAACAGTGTCAAAGATCGTATGGCGCTTAAAATGATTGAGGATGCAGAGAAGGATGGAAAGTTGAAGCCAGGTGGAACAATTGTAGAATGTACTTCAGGAAACACCGGAATGGGACTTGCCCTGGCTGCTGTGGTGAAAGGGTATAAATTGATCTGTACTTCTAATGACAAACAATCGAAAGAGAAGTTTGACGTTTTGCGTGCCATGGGAGCTCAGGTAATTGTTTGTCCCACAAACGTATCTGCCAATCACCCAGATTCATATTATTCCGTAGCTGAGCGTATTCACAAGGAAACTCCAAATAGTATTTGGTGCAATCAGTATGACAACCTCAGCAACAGGGTAGCACATTATGAAAGTACTGGTCCTGAAATTTGGGAGCAGACAGAAGGCAAGATCACCCACTTCGTAGTAGGAGTTGGCACCGGTGGAACCATTTCAGGAGTGGGGAAATACCTAAAAGAAAAGAACCCGAACATCAAGATTTGGGGTGCTGATACTTACGGTTCAGTATTCAAGAAATACCATGAAACTGGAGAATTTGACGAAAAAGAGATCTACCCATACATCACAGAGGGAATTGGCGAGGACATCCTACCTAAGAATGTAGACTTCTCTTTGATTGATCATTTCGAAAAAGTTACGGACAAGGATGGAGCACTCGTTACAAGAGAACTTGCCAGAAAAGAAGGATTGTTCCTCGGTTACTCTGCAGGTTCAGCATATCAGTTGATTCGCCAAATGAAGCATGAACTGGATGAAAATTCAGTGGTAGTTGTCTTGTTCCATGACCACGGTTCAAGATATGTAGGCAAGGTCTACAATGATGATTGGATGCGTGATCGTGGCTTCCTTAAAGATGAGGTCAAAACAGCCAAGGATCTTGTTGCCGGTCACCGAGATTTACCTTTGGTCGCTGTGTATTGGGGAGAGTTGATCTCCGCAGTAGTTCAGAAGATGAAGCAATTCAATATCAGCCAAATGCCGGTGATGCACGACGGAAAAATTGTCGGGTCTGTAGATGACCGTAAGTTATTCGAACGTATGGTTGATGATAATTCCATCATGCAAGAACCAGTTGGAAAAGTGATGGAAAAGCCTTTCCCAAGTGTAAAAGAAAATGCTACACTTGAGCAGATTTCAGCCATGGTAAGCAAGGAAGTTCCAGCGGTTATGGTAGAATTAGACAATGGCGGACACCACATCATCACCCGCCATGATCTGATTGCCGCTATTTCATAAGAAATCCCTCAGAGAGGGACGGGGCTCCCAGCCGTCCGGAAGATCACGGCTCCCAGCCGTCCATTCCCTATCGAATTCACAGTTGATTTATCCCTCAAGGCTGCACAACGGTGCCGGAACCATAATTCCAGGAACCATCTGGGTTTTGGGTGAATTTAAAGTACCCAGCTGTAGGAAATTTGGTGTTTTCTAGCTCCACAATACCACGCATATCTACTTGCAGGTTGAATACCCAAATCTCCTCGCCATGTGCATGAACAGCAT
>CAZKMC010000126.1:0-230 GCA_964553485.1 uncultured Comamonadaceae bacterium | reverse complement strand
AACCCTTGGAGAACCACTTCATTTTTTCGGCATATTCCGGAGTTAGCCGGTTCAACAATTCACGGTTGACTGGAAATGCTTCAAACTTGCTTTTTTTGTCCGCTAGAAGATTGTACTTCTGTAGATAAAGTGAGTCTTGCGTCACAGCAACCCCATACCATTTGGTGCTGGCTGCTCCTACTGGCATGGCCATGTACTGTTCAGGAAAAATGCCATCATTTGCTAAGTCG
>CAZKMC010000125.1:1750-8217 GCA_964553485.1 uncultured Comamonadaceae bacterium | reverse complement strand
ATTAGCGAAGTACTTCCCAGGCGACATCGTTTCAAAAGCATTAGGCGTCACCAACCCAAAGTTGGATTTACTTCCTTTAAAATTAAAGAGCATAAACGACGGCAAAGCTTGATCTACTTTTCCCGCTTCACATTTTATCGAAAACTCTCCGATTAGAGGAATCTCATGGACATAATCAAATTGAGCATGGAGCTTGGTAAAAGACAAGTCTCCATTGAACATCCCATTTATACCTTGTTCAAAGGTGAAGCTAAAGACTGGCCATTTTGTGCCTAAACTCTGTCTCTTATTCATTGTTTGAATCCAACTCTCTTTGAAAGCAAATCGCAATTGTCCATAAACCGAGGTGGTTACCCAATTCTCTGGCTTTAATGTGATGGTCTCAGAGGTAGGAAAAGCAAAACGATACTCATCAGTGATATGCCAATTTTGTTGTTTAATCCCAATTTTGATCTGTGAGAAGAACGGAAGTTGTGATTTGAATTCCAGTTGATGGGTCAACGCTTCGTCCATCTTATTGATATAAATTCGATACCAGTCATCTTCAGACAGCCACATTTTAGTTAACGATGCGGGGTGTCCTCCTCTTTCAGCTACATCCAGAGAACTGCTCCATTGAATGCTCGTTTCGCTCATTCGCCTGATTGATATTTGGATGTCTCCACCATATTTAAATCTTTGGTCATTGAATCCATATGCACCATAACCTCCAATCTTAAATAGACGGCTTATTCTGTCATTTGTATGCAGTCCCGCTCCTAGTCGAAAACCTTCATAATTGTTATAGTTTAAGAACTTGTTCAAGTCAATGTCCACAACGCCCAAACGCCATTTCCCGTCGAACAAGGCCTCAACAATCTTCATTTTCTGATCCAACTTCTCTGCTTTTCCCACGCTGTCCATGAACGTGTAGGTCTTGAGTTCCCGTAGGTCAAGACTGTCTCTGCGGTATGTATCCCAAAAAGCATCAGGCTGTTTGGTGGCAAGCGGGTCTATTTGAATAAACACTTGTCCAAAGTCTTTTCTTGAAAAAACCGGATCTAATTGGATGTCATCCATATAGGATTTCCCGATTCCAATAATTGGAAATCCGTTTGTAACAGCATCTTTGAAAACCATTCTGCTACTTAGTTGCACTGGGAACCATTTACGGTTTTGAAGGAACTCATATTTCTGGCGAATTTCAATCTGAATAGAGGCAGCAGTATCCGAAGGTTGGGCTATCACATTTTGAATAGCAAAGCCATTTGAGTTGATATAAAGTAGGCCAGACAATCCCTGAAAGTTTTTGCCAAATCCCGGTTGAAAAGCGACAACAAAAACCGAATCCGAATTTGACAGCTGAGTGTCTACTAGCTCAAATGCATATTTTCTAATGGCTCCATTGGAAAGCGGACTTAGATAGTTAGTTGAAAGCACTGAAATCAGTTCTTCATAAAATGAGAAAGATTGAATTTGAGTGGCGAGCAAGGCAAAGTCTGGGGATTGAAGTCCGGATAGCCGACTAGCTTTGATCCGTTCATGGTGCTTTCCGGGAGGACTGAACCTACGTTCAGTGATTGACTCCATTACAAGGAGGTGTTGTCCTTCAAAAAAATCCAAGGCTCTGAGATCACTGCTATCCATCTTGGCCATTCGTTGTTCATCCTTGAGAAGGATTGAATCTGGCTCAGCGGTAAGTAGCAACTTGTTATAAGCATTGCATCGGTAACCAATGTTTTTTTCGGGGTTATTTTGGTCCTTGTTGTCGATTGCATTCCGAATTATACGATGGGCAGGGTTTATTCCGGGTCTGATAATAACCTCATCAATTGACACCGCTTTTTTGGATAGGAAAATGTTCATTTCCTCGCGCAGCAAAAAAATCTTTTCCAAGGGATCATAACCAACAAATGAGAAGTGAAGAGTATCTCCGGGATTGGCCAACAACTTAAATTTACCGTCAATATCTGAGCTGGTTCCGGCTTTGTTAGCCCGATTCACCACATGGACAAAAGGCATATTCTGACCAGTGGATTGGTCCATAATACGTCCATTAGCCTGCGCCTTTATGAGCTGGGGCAAGAAGCAAAAAAACACGAATATGAAGCTGATGTATTTGGCCATTTTCTTTTTGACGAATATACACCCCCCGGAGTTACAGCAATGGGCCATACCTTTGTTAGATGATGACCCCCTCTTCAGAAAATAGACTTTGGATTTCTACCCTAACCTTCAAAAAGGCCTGGAACGCTTTATTGGTGTTGACTTCCTATCAATGGTCGAAGATGAGCAAGCGTCCAGTTCAATGGGGTTTGCCGATGAGCATCTCAGTAGAACCAACTACCGCATGCAATCTGGGATGCCCTGAATGCCCATCGGGATTGAAGCAATTTACTCGTCCCACAGGCAATCTGCAGATGACAATGTTTGAAAAAATCCTTGAGGAGTCATATTCTAAACTGATGTACATGCTCTTCTATTTTCAAGGAGAACCATACATCCACCCTCAATTTTTGGATTTGGTTCAACGTGCAGTTCAAAAAGGAGTTTATACCGCAACGTCCACCAATGCTCACTTTTTGGATGACAAGAATGCCAAACGAACGGTAGAAAGTGGTTTGCATAGATTGATTATCAGTATTGATGGTACTACCCAAGATGTGTATGAGCAATATCGTATTCATGGGGATTTGGAGAAAGTAATAGAAGGAACAAAGAACATTGTCAAATGGAAGAAGGAATTGAACAGCCAGACCCCGCATGTAATCTTTCAGTTCTTAGTTGTTCGTCCCAATGAGCATCAATTAGCGGATGTTCAGGAGCTGGCAACAGCTCTTGGAGTTGATGAGGTGAGGTACAAAACTGCACAAATCAATGATTATTCCAATGGCAGCCCTTTGATTCCTACTTTGGATCAGTACAGCCGATATATTCAGAAAAAAGATGGGAGTTGGGCTTTGAAGAATAAGCTAATGAATCGATGCTGGCGGATGTGGCACAGTTGTGTGATTACATGGGACGGCCGAATGGTGCCTTGTTGTTTTGACAAAGACGCAAGTCACCAAGTTGGGAATTTACGCACTCAAAACCTCAAAGAGGCTTGGTTTTCAGAATCTTATGCCTCCTTTAGAAAGTCTGTCTTCATTTCTAGAAGTGAAATTGACATCTGTACAAATTGCTCAGAGGGAACAAAAGTGTGGGGAGAAACATTTGCAACAGATGGTTAAATGTGTGAAATACTTGTGAGCATTGACTAATTTGCAGTCGAACATCAAAATTGAATTTCCCGAATTAAATGGCTGAAACCAGCGAAACAGACATCACCAAAAAGCTGAGTGTAAGGCGCATTATTGTGCCTGTTTTACTTGGTTTGTTTGCTTCTGGCTACTTACTCGTTCGCAACTTGAATGATCCGAGTTTTGTTCAGGTAATGGAAGGACAGAAAGGGCAATATGCTTGGGTAGATGGAAATGCCAATGGTTTAGTAGATGCCGCTGACGCTTCCGATTTCGAAATGAACCCAGAGGGAAGTTATGTGCGCATCACTGCGCGTGAGATGATAGGCGCTTATGAGTGGACCACACAGGCCGTTTTGGCAATCTTTTTGGCTCTGTTAATGGTAGCCATTCGTGATTTCTTCTACATGTATCGGATTCGCATTCTAACTGGGAAGAAGCTTGGTTGGCGGCAATGCTTTGATGTAATTATGATCTGGGAGTTTGCCTCCGCATTGACTCCAAGCGTTGTTGGAGGGAGTGGAATAGCCATTTTCATTTTGAATAGGGAGGGCATAAATTTAGGAAAAAGCACAGCCACGGTGTTTGTAACCGCATTGATGGACGAAGCCTTCTACATTGTCATGGTTCCTTTGGTGGTCCTAGTAGTAGGGATGTCTCAGTTATTTCCAGAAACGAGCATTTTCAGCGCATTCGGCACAGACTCTATTCAACTATTATTTTATATCGGATATGGGTTCATTGTGTTCCTAACGCTCTCTATTATTGCATCAATTTTGTGGTTCCCGCATAAGACCAAACGTTCATTGATTCGGCTTTTTTCATTTCGTTTTTTGAGGAGATGGCGGAGAAGAGTTGTGAAATTGGGTAATGAAATTATCATTTCATCTGTGGAATTGAAAGGCCAACCAATTTCTTATTGGGGCAAAGCCATGGGAGCCACCTTTTTAAGCTGGACTGCTCGATTCTTCACCTTGAACTTTATTTTTCTCGCCTTTACAAGTGGGTTTGATCACTTTCAAGTATATGGAAGACAGCTAGTGATGTGGGTCATCATGCTGATTAGCCCAACACCTGGAAGCAGCGGGGTTGCAGAATTAGCGCTTAGTGCGTTTTTTAATTATTTGCTGCCGGTCGGGATGTTGGCCTTGGTTGCATTGATTTGGCGATTGCTCACTTATTTCCCATATCTATTTGTGGGCACTCTTGTGCTTCCAGGATGGCTTAAGAGAACCTCCACTCGAATGGCAAAAGCTAGGTAAGACCTTTCTGAATCCCTATCTTTGTGCACGCGATAATGAGTGAAAATCAAGGATCCAAAGCATCATAAATGACAGACGCCAAGCAAACAGGATTCGGCACCAAAGCCGTTCATGCAGGAGTAGAACCAGATGCCGGTGCGGGTGCCCTGATGACCCCAATATATCAGACTTCCACATACATACAAGATGGAGTTGGAGGCCACAAGGGTTATGAATATTCAAGAACACACAACCCGACCAGAACTGCACTACACCACAGTTTGGCACAGCTAGAAAACGGCAAACACGGAATTGCTTTCAGCAGTGGAATGGGTGCAATTGATGCAGTGGCGAAATTGCTGAATCCAGGAGACGAAGTAATTTCTGTGAACGATTTGTATGGAGGAACTTACCGCATATTTACTACCATTTTTGAGCGCTATGGGATCAAATTTAATTTTGTGGATCTATCAGATGCTTCGTCTATCAAAGAGCATTTGACAGATAAAACCAAATTGGTTTGGGTAGAGACTCCTACCAACCCTACTATGAAAATAGTGGACATCGAAACTATCGTAAAATATGCCCATGCTAAAGGAGCGATTGTAGCTGTTGACAATACTTTCGCAACACCTTACTTGCAAAACCCTTTGGATCATGGTGCGGACTTGGTAATGCATTCAGTAACCAAATATTTAGGCGGTCACTCCGATGTTGTGATGGGTGCTTTAGTTGTCAACGATGACCAACTAGCTGACCAACTGTATACGATTCAAAACAGTTGTGGTGCAGTTCCTGGACCAATGGACTGTTTCCTAGTGCTCAGAGGAGTGAAAACATTGCATTTACGCATGCAACGTCATTGTGAGAATGGAATGGCAGTGGCAAAATTTCTTGCAGCCAGACCAGACGTAGACAAAGTCTATTACCCGGGCCTTGAATCACATCCAAATCATGATATTGCCAAGAAGCAGATGCGCGCCTTTGGTGGAATGGTGTCTTTCACAATGAAGGATGATTCGCTTGAGAAGGCACATGCCATAATAAAGAGTGTGAAGCTTTTTGCATTGGCAGAATCATTAGGAGGTGTTGAATCTTTAATTGGACATCCAGCTACAATGACCCATGCCTCTATTCCAAAAGAGAAAAGAGAAAAAGTGGGCGTTACTGATTCATTGATCAGACTAAGTGTTGGAGTTGAAGACATCAATGATATAATTACCGACTTAACACAAGCACTAGATTGAATAAAGCAGAGGAAAAAATAGCAGTAGTTGGCGGTGGCCTAGTAGGGAGTCTTTTCTCCTTATACCTGGCTCAGCGAGGACATGATGTCAGCGTTTTCGAACGACGATCAGACCCCAGAAAGGCGGGCTTTATTGGAGGCAGATCCATAAACCTTGCGCTTTCAGACAGAGGCTGGAAAGCATTGGAAATGGTCAACATGGCGGAAGCTGTGAAAAAGATGGCCCTACCAATGAAAGGTAGGATGATGCATGCTAAAAACGGCACCACTACCTTCCAGCCATATGGCAAAGAGGGACAAGCTATTTATTCAGTATCGAGAGGTGGTCTCAACAAGTTATTGCTTGAAGCAGCCGATGAGCACAAGGATGTTAGTTTGCACTTCGATCACCAATGCAAACAGCTGGATCTAAAAACCAATCGGGCCACTTTTGCTGTTGGCGAGAAGAAAGAAGTACTTCAGTTTGACCGGATCATTGGCACGGACGGGGCTTTCTCTGCTGTGCGCAGCCGTCTAATGAAAACTGAGCGGTTCAACTACAGCCAAAAGTATCTAACTCATGGTTACAAGGAGCTTGTAATTCCGGCGAAAGAAGATGGAACTCACCGTTTGGACCCTGAAGCATTGCACATATGGCCTCGTGAAGAATTCATGCTCATTGCACTCCCAAATCTAGATGGCAGCTTCACGGTAACGCTTTTTTTGGCGTTTGAAGGAGAGATAAGCTTTAAGAGTATTGAGGCATCGGGTAATCCGATGGTA
>CAZKMC010000125.1:0-1740 GCA_964553485.1 uncultured Comamonadaceae bacterium | reverse complement strand
CCTACTGCAATCAAATGGATGCCTAATCTACTTCAGGACTATAATGACAATCCAACTCCATCCCTGGTGATGATTAGTTGCTACCCGTGGCATTTTGAAGATAAAGTTTGCCTGATGGGAGATGCATCGCATGCTATTGTCCCCTTTTATGGGCAAGGAATGAACAGTGGCTTTGAAGATTGTTCGGTCTTCAATGATTTATTTGAAGAAGCAGGGGGCGACTGGGGTGCCACGTTTGAGGCATTCTCTAAAAAACGATTCCCAGAAGCCGAAGCAATCAGAGAACTGGCACTTCGGAATTACATTGAGATGCGAGACAAAACCGCGGATCCGATGTTCTTGTTGCAGAAGAAAATTGAAAAAAGATTCAGCCAATTACATCCTGAATTATGGACACCACTTTATTCTCAAGTGACTTTTAGCCACATTCCTTATGACACGGCATTAGCCAATGGCGAAGTTCAGGATCAAATCATGAAAGCAGTCATGGACAGACCGGATATCCACGATGTGTGGGAAAGTGATGAAATGGAAAAGGCTATTCTGAAAGCTATAGGTCGCTGAGAGAAAACAATTTGATCCACAATTCGTAGTTGAATAGATAAGGCCCCCCGTAATCCGAGAATGGAATCTTGTGTTAATTTCAAGTTATGAAACTCATTTTTAGTCTTTTCGGTATTTTCTGTTTTGTCCTGGCTTTTGGACAAACAGGAAGACAGCACAAACCACTATATGATTTGGGCGGGGGAAATTACCATAACAAAGGTTGGTTTGTGGGGGCAGGTGCTACTTATATTTTGGCCACACCGGGACAAAAAGATGTACTTATTCTTGATGAGGAAAGTGCTGGACCAGACACTCTGCTTAGCGGCCAATACAACTCAAAAGGAAATTTCGGTTTGTATATCGAACTAGGGAAATTTCATTTTTTCGAATATCATCCGATTGTGGATTACGTCGATTATGGAATTGCCTATAAATCTTTGAAGGGCAGCGAAGAACTGATTGGCCAGGAGTTGATGGGTTCTACAATGCAAGACATTTATCAATCAGGCACTTTTAATGACGGATTTTTGGGGTTGTTTTTTAACGCCAATCACATTCATCAAATATCAGATAAGTCCTTTCTTCAATTAGGACTTGGCTTAAACGCTGATTATAGAATTTTAGAAAGAAGTGAATATGCTGGGGTTAGCGCCCTCTCCTCGTACGAAGTACACACCCCCTTAAATATTCAAGGCCACGCCAAAGTTAGTTTTGGATATAGGGCTGAATCTGGTCTTTTTATTGTTCCCAGTCTGGAAACTCCCATCATCAATGCTTACCCGTTTGAGAACGGAAAATCTACCATGGGTTATTTTAACTCGCGATATCGACCGCTCATTCTGAGTGTAAAGTTTATGTTTTGGAAAAAGCGGAAACCTGCTGATTGTGTTGGAAAGCCCAATGGAAAACGTGGGGAGCAACTTTGGGGCAAAGACATGCGAAAAAAGTACAAACGCTAGCTTTCAGGAGCATCCTGACACAATTCCACCAGAACTTTATTAGTGCCTCCTGGGTGCAAGAATGCGATGATCTTGCCGTCGGCTCCTGGTTTCGGCTTTTCATGAATCATACGATATCCTAGATCTCTTAAGCGGTTAATTTCTGCCTGAATATCCTCAACGGCAAAGGCAATGTGGTGGATTCCTTCTCCTCTTTTTTCAATAAACTTAGCAATAGGACTGTCCAAACTTGTAG
>CAZKMC010000124.1:5280-8391 GCA_964553485.1 uncultured Comamonadaceae bacterium | reverse complement strand
GCAAAAGACTTTAGGCTTAAGTTATTTCCTCGGCCGGATGGATCCGGCCCTACCCAAATCCACACTCACGTGCAAGACTGATTCTTCTGGGAATAACCGTAAATTTCACCAACAACAACACGTAGAATGGCCTACATCGATTATTACAAGGTTCTTGGATTAGACAAGGGTGCTACGGAAAGCGATATCAAGAAAGCTTATCGCAAAATGGCTCGGAAATACCACCCGGACCTAAACCCGAATGATTCTGAATCTGAGCGGAAGTTCAAGGAGATCAATGAGGCCAATGAGGTCCTAAGTCATTTGGAAAACCGCAAGAAATACGACCAGTACGGAAAGGACTGGAAACATGCGGAGCAATTTGAACAAGCGAATCAACAACAAGGCTCGCAAAGACAATACCAGCAGCAAAGCACCGGTGGATACTCCGAGAGCGAATTTTCCAACTTCTTCGAATCTATGTTCGGTGGGGCCCAGGGCGGACAGCGTGGGCGGAATGTGCAGTTCAAGGGACAAGACTTCAATGCTGAAATGCAATTGGATCTGAAAGAGGTCTATGAAACCCACAAACGTACACTGACTGTCAACAACAAAAAGATCCGGCTGACTATTCCTGCGGGTGTCCATGACGGACAAGTCATCAAGATCAAAGGCCAAGGGGGCGAAGGAATGAATGGAGGACCACGCGGCGACCTCTACATCCGTTTCGCCATTGTCAACAACACTCCATTCAAACGCGACCACCAGCATCTTTACAAAGAAGTGGAGATCGACTTGTACCAGGCAGTGTTGGGAGGTGAGATCACAGTTGATACTTTCGATAGCAAAGCAAAACTCAAACTGAAACCCGGCACGCAGAGCAGCACCAAGGTCAAGTTGAAAGGAAAAGGCTTTCCGGTCTACAAGAAAGACAGTGAATTTGGCAATCTCTTCATCACCTTCAAGGTGCAATTGCCCACGGAGCTTTCTGAAAAAGAAAAAGCATTGTTTGAGGAACTCGCAAAACTGAAGAAATCATGAGCACTGAACACTACATCCCACTGAATCAACTATGTACTCACTATGAGGTTGAAATGTCGTTTTTCACTCAACTGAACGAGTTCGGCTTGATCGAGATCACCACAGTGAGCGAGACCCACAGCATCCATGAAGATTGCATCACGGAGGTAGAAAAGATGATCCGTCTCCACCGTGAGCTCGACCTGAACATGGAAGGGATCGACACGGTCTTCAACCTTCTGGACCGCATCAAAGAGCTTCAGAAGGAACTGAATGTCACTAAGAATAGGTTGAGATTGTATGAAGAGTGAGTTGGTTAAAATTAAACGGGTAACGGTTTGAGTCGCATTCCAAATTTTCCCTCTTCAGATCATACTACAAGCTTTCTAACATGAGTCTGTCCAATGAACCAATAAATCCGCTCATTAAAACAAGATCCTTGACCAATCGAAAGCCACATACTAAGCACTAACTTTAAAAAAATGGGATTTAACATTGTATTGATTGAACCAGAAATCCCCATGAACACTGGGAATATTGGCCGACTAAGTCTGGCATCTGGATCAGCTCTGCATCTGGTCAAACCCTTTGGATTTGAGCTCTCCGACAAGCGGCTCAAAAGAGCAGGCTTGGATTACTGGAAGCATATCTCCCTTTCCATTTACGAGGACCTAGACGACTTCCTTACTAAAAACAAGAATGGCCAATTTGCGTTCTTCTCAAGTCACGGAACACAAGACTACTGCGCGGTGGATTACCAAGACGACATGTTCCTAATATTCGGAAAAGAGTCCGTTGGTTTGCCGGAGAGTCTAGTGAAGGAGCATTCCAACTTGCTCTATAACATCCCTATTCATAGTCCGCATATCAGGAGCTTGAACCTGGCCAATGCAGTGAGCATTGTGGTCTATGAAGGGCTACGGAACATCAAGGCGTAGGACCTCGAACCTGTGCGCATCCTTAAACGTCCTATATTTCACTGTTTTAAGTAATTGACAAAAATGGGAAGACCAATGACCAAAACAATCTTGTTATCTCTGTTTCTTTTGGGCTTTTTTCAAGTCTCTGCGCAAACAGAACAGGATTCGACCAACACTGGATATGATCTTATATATAGCACTAAACCTGTCAGAGGTGAGCGCTTCATAAACAGGACAAGTCATTTTTACTTCCCCGTTTCATTCTTTTCAGATATCACAACTTCTCCAATGGAAATGCATCATGCACCCACGGGCGAGGTAGATTCAGAAGGAAATGAAGTCTATGATAATCTTCCATTCCAACATCTTCAATGGAATCTGGTCACAGTTGGTTTGGGATACCGCTTCAACTTGAAGGAAATCAATGAAAACTTGGCATTTGCCATCCGAGGAGATGTCAACTTAGGACTGGGAGGCAATAGTGAAGTATATGGAAACGATTCCACCCAAATCTATTTTTCAATTCAAGCACCAATTTTATTCCAATATTATTTCGGAAACACTGCCACCTTCCAGTCAAATAAAACAAGAGGTTTTACTGTTGGACTTGGGGTGGAAATCAACAAATTAGGCTTAGGAGCGGACGAATCAATCTACCCCAATAACCAATCATTTATCCAGCCATGTGGATCGTTAGGCTTTACCTATGTGAAGGAGAACAAAAGAGGCAATCAGGTTTCTAGAGAGTTTAATATCAAAGGTGGGATGGGGCCGGTAACTAGAACAAATGTGGACGGCCAGGGGCAGCCACTTACGGATAAATCGCAACAAACAGCCAGGTCCTTTTCTATCAAATTATCTGTGCTCTTAATGCCCGGATTTTAAGAGAACAAAACGAGCAAAAGAACATCCCAAATTCAACCCCAAATGAGGGCGTATTGCCAAACGCACTATATTTAAGCACCAATTCAGTTTAAAGTGAAAACCTCCTTCCCTATTCAGTTTCTATTACTATTTCTCTCTCTTTTTCTTTTTGCCTGCGGCGAGGAAAGAGCTAACCACACCCAAAATGACCTCAGCCAAACGGAAGTCACTCCTGAAGCACAAGAAGAATCCTTCCATGTGGTCAAACTCAGCGGGAGCAACTACGAAATAGGCCTGCAGCATGGACAGCAACTCAAAACAGAAATCC
>CAZKMC010000124.1:0-5270 GCA_964553485.1 uncultured Comamonadaceae bacterium | reverse complement strand
GCATCCAACTCAACAAGATAATGATGTATCAGCTTGTGGATGAAATGTGGAACAACGGGGGAGTTGTATTTGAAGCCCATCATTGCTCTTCCATTGGAGTTGACAATAGGAGCTCTGGCGGACTAGTAAATTACATAGCTCAAAATGTGGATGTCACACCGTTTTACCACAAATACCAGGTGCTCTTACAGATAGAAGATGAAGCCACCCAAACCGTGAAGTATGTGGTTACCGTTCCCGGAGTCATTGGAGTGAATGGTTTGAATCAACACCTAGGTGTGAATGTCAATACATTGATGGATTTGCAATTGTCGGCCTCAGGACTGCCGGTCTGCTGTGTGGTAAGAGGCGTCCTAGACCAAGACTCATTTGAAGATGCTGAGGCATTTTTAAAAGAGATCGAACATGCTTCGGGACAAAACTACATGGTGGGCTCCAAAGAGCGCGTGGCTTCGTTTGAATGCTCCGCTGTCAAGGTTGCTGCTTTTTGGCCAGACAGCACCCACCGCTATACCTTCCATGCTAACAACTCCCTTGCTAACGACACCTACCAACCTGAATACATAAATTATCTTAGAGATAGTCTCCAACTCACTCATGCCGAATATATCAAAGACAAAGGGCGCTTTGAATCTCTCAAAGCAAGGATCATAGGCAATGAATCAACTGAATTAGAAACATTGAAGGAGGTGCTGCAATCAAAGGACAATGAAGCCGACCCCATTTGCAACAGTTACACCTGGGTCTCCACCATCATGCAATTCCATGAGGACCACAACGTGCTGTTTATTAGTCCTGGAGCGCCAGATTCTGTTCTATATGAGGTGTTTCGGGTGGAACAAACCAACGGCCCCACTTCCTTTACCAATAAAGTCTCTACTTCTTCAAATCCAGACATTCTTCTGAGTATTTCCCGCAAGAAGTAGATTGAGTATTTATACTCAAAGAAAATGTATGAGAATTATATACATTTCGAAAAATGGGTATCCGTAATTTCACCCAAGATAGTTCCATTTGCGATTCACACCAGCGACCAATACTCTGTCCATTAAGCATTTGAAGTGTCTCCTATTGAGTTTGTAGCAGTATTCGTTGAGATAGTTCTCTAAGAAGTCCTCGTCAATACATCGATAGATGTTGCGGAGTATTCCTTTAGCATTGGAGATAGCTGTATGAACCCATGGCAAGAGTTTATGTGCTTGCTTAGGTGGAGTTTTGTTCGCTTTATGCTCTTTGACCACATGACCCAGATCATTGTAGGCCGGTAATCCATCTGTAGTGACCACTGCGGATTCGCTGATGTGCTCCACAGCTTTGCCTACGAGGCTTTGAGCATTAACCTTATGTACCATCTTTAACTTGAAATATCTGCATCTCTTGATGGGCTTGCCTCGTAATCTCTCGTCTTCAGGAACATCCTCGCTTTCGGCCATCACCACCACACAACTCTTCTTTTGGCTGCCTCTACCCCGCAGAAGTTCGACATAGCCATATACGGCAGTTGTGAAGAAGCCCTCGTCCATCTCCACTTCCCCTTGGAGCTCGTAGAGGTCATCGCGTAAACCCATAACAGCCCTGATCTTGTGCATCATGGCCCAGACAGGTTCGTATCGTTTCTTCTTCAATTGCCTTTGAACCTCCTTGGCAGAGAAGGCATTTTTAGTTGAGGTCATTATCGCCATTGTCCAGAACCAGTCTCTGAAACTCAGATTACTTGCATGCATCACAGTTCCACTCTTAAGCGATGTCCTTGTGCCGCAGCACTTGCACTGGTAAACCTCTTTTCCGTTTTTCCAGTAATGCTCTGTACCCTCACATCGGCGGCAAGTAACCCCAGCATTGTCTCGATATTGTTTCCATATGTTCTTGCATGTCTCCTCATCTGGGTACTTCTGCGCAATCTCAAAAAGTGTCATATCTTCTCGTATTTATTTGACACAAAGAAAACTAGCAACTCCTCAACCTATTTACGGGGTCACTTTACGGATACCCATTAAAAACTTTGGTATTTTTGTGCTTTTAATCAAAATACCTCCAATTGAAATTAGATATTTTCTTCAGCTTTTCAAAGATGGATTTGGGGCAAGGAGCTCCTTCCGACCAATTGCTTTACGATAATCTATTCCAACAAATAAAGGCTGCTGATCAACTCGGTTTTGATCGTGCCTGGATTGGGGAGGCCCATTTCTCTATACGAACAGAGCAGTCCAAACCAATCCCTTTACTTCCGCACTTTAATGGCGAATTGTGCATTAACACCGATATTTTGCAAATTGCAGCAGTTGCCTATCCTCAAACAAAGCGACTAGAAGTGGGCTCTGCTATTCGAAATATCATCGCAAATGGAGGTCCAATTGCGCATGCAGAAGCCATTCGCACCTATCTGACCATTCATCAGGAGGAGCTTACAAGAAGTGGTCGTAAATTGAACATAGGCTTTGGAGTTGGCCGATTCGCTTATGCAAATGAAGTTTATGGCTTCAAACCTCGAAATATGGCGGAGGAATTGCTTTGGCCCGCTATCAGAGCTTTAACATTATTTGAAGCCGCTGAAATATTTGTGCGATTATTAAAAGGAGAAGTCTTGGGAAGTGAGGATATTACACCAAAGGTGGTAACAAAATCGGAAATAAAAGATTCACAAGTATGGAGCGAAGCTTTAAAGCATTTAGAGTTAGATGCTGATTCCGAAAAGATTGTTATACCTGCCCTATGGAAATTTGATCGGATAAAGCTGATTCCAGAAGAGGTAGACTTAAGTAACCTTAATTTGGTGCTGGGTTCGCACGATCCAAAATTGCAAAGTCATATCAACCAATGGCTTCCTGTTAAAGTCTTTAACCTTTCGGTTACCCCTAACGAAATAATAAATCAAACACATGAACGAATGTTTGCTAATTATCACAAAGATGGTGGGCCTTGGAGAAGAGAATACATGCCTAGGACGGTAATGGTATTTACCTGTGCGGAGGTTGGACTTTCCGAATCAGAACAAGATGCACGTGCAGAAGCAGAAGCGCGAGACGCGATGCGAGCCTATTGGCAGGCGATGGAAGGTACCGTTGATCAGTCAAAGGTTGAAAACGGCATGGAAAACGCTGTTTATGGCAGTCCAGCCAAGGTATACCGCACGATTATTGAACGATTTCATAAAGAAGATTGTTTGATGACTTGGTTTGATTTCAATACCAACAGCGCAGCGGTAGTTGTGAAGCGGATGGAAGCATTTATGCAACATGTGGCTCCTTTAATTAAGAATTAATCTTTGTATGAATCATAGTCCTTTAATTATTGCTGGAGGCGGTTTAGTTGGATTAGCTACCGCCATTATGCTTTCAGATCGTTATTCGCAAATTACTATTTTCGAAAAGCGCGAAGCACCTGTTTTTCTTCAATCCATGCAGGCGCGATCGCTGCAATTGGTCATCTCGGCCAGAGGTTGGCGCACCTTGGAAGCAATCGATTTTGCGAATGAGGTACTTGCGAATTCCCTTAAGCTAAATGGTAGAATGCGTCATCATAACCATGGTACGGATGTTGAACCTTACTCGGTACACGGTCACGAAATCAACTGTATTTCGCGCAATACGCTATACCAACTTCTCACTCAAAAAGCAGAGGCATTGACCAATGTAACCATTCATTACAATTGTATTGTTCAAGATATTTTTACAGATCAAAAAGCCATAGATATTTTAAATGATGGTAAAAAGAAATATTGGAAGTACGACTTTTTAATTGGAGCCGACGGGGTGCGTTCCAAGGTCGCGAATCATTTAAATCGGAACGGAAAAATCAATCACGTACTCGAAAACAACCATTATAGAGAAATTCGTATTCAAGAAAATTTATGGGAACGAGACAAATTCCATTACTGGCATAGTCCGCAGGCAATGATTGGTGCATTTCCTGTTCATGAAGGCGGCTTCAGTCTTTTTTTAGTCCATCAAAATAAGTACATGCAAGATTTGCTTATCAATAAAGACACCCATTTATTTGATACCCTTTTCCCAGGTATAAGGCAATCGGTACCCGATATACGCGAGCGATTAAAAAATTCAAGAGGCGGTTTTTTGGGTTCCTTAAATGCACAAAATTGGCATCACAGCAATCATATAGTAATTATGGGCGATGCTGCACATGCCATGCTTCCATTTATGGGACAAGGCTTGAACACTGGCTTAGAAGACCTTTGGTTTTTGAATAAAATTATTGATCAACAAGGAAAAACAAGTACCGAGCTATTGCAGGAATTTACCAGACATCGACAAGAACAAGCTAGCGCAATTCGTAAAATTTCCGAAAATCAGTTTTGCTATTTGACAGGCAAATACACAGCCACAGATTACGCTATCAAACACTTAAGTGATCGATATTTATTGGCTAATGATTTGCCAACTACCTATATGGGTTGTGCCTTCAGTCTTGATCCATTTAAAGACATATTGGATCGCGAAGAAAAACTGCATGCCTCTTTTACCGAAAGTCAAATAAAGGAGGAGCTAGAAGCGATGAATCATTAGTTTACTAATCAAGGAGGGAAGCTAGTTTCGAAAACAACTAAACTCAGATTAAGCGATAAATTAGCCGAAAGCGTTAAACATAGATTAATTGTTAGAAGGTTCGTTAGAACCGAACTTTGAAACTCACAAAGCACTTGTAACAACGACAAAATATTTTTTACCAATAATAATTATAGTATCCATTCCTTTAGTGACATCATTTTACTTCAAGCATTTAAAGAAAATAAATGCCGACCAGGAAAGAAAACAGCAACCTGCGAAAAGAAATCTGCTTCCTGCAAAAAGAAATCTGCTTCCTGCAAAAAGAATTCTGCTTCCTGCAAAAAGAATTCTGCTTCCTGCAAAAAGAAACCATCTACCTGCGGAAAGAAAATAGGCAAACGCACAAAAAAAACACACTCTTGCAAGCCGCCAATTACCATCGCCTTAACCAAAGCTTACAAGAGAGAGTTTTTTTTTGCCACCCAATAAAGAATTTTTTCCTCCCCTGCTTTTGTTTATTTTTTTGTCAGAGCCTAAGTTCACAGTAAAACCCTCTAAATATAGTAAAACGACCCAAACAGACATAAGGGCATCTGCTAACAAGGGGTTGGCGTCAGGCTTTAATCGTGCAAGTTTGCAAGTATCGCTTCCATCAGTTAGTTATGAGGACTTTGAAGTATATGACGAAAAACCTATTTACAATTTCACCAATCCATCTAGTTGGACAATAGATTCTTTCAAGTCTATTTATGAGTAGTTCCAAAA
>CAZKMC010000123.1:3261-8414 GCA_964553485.1 uncultured Comamonadaceae bacterium | reverse complement strand
ATGGTACCACATTGCTTCTGGTAAATTCTTGAAGTATTCATAGGTGATCCGTAGACCGTCTGCACGGCCAACTTTCGGCTCCCATTTCAAAATTTCTTTGGCTCTTGTAATGTCTGGCTGTCTTTGTTTTGGATCGTCTACTGGTAAATCTTTGTAGATGACTTTCTGGTCTGTACCTGTAAGACGAATAATTTCTTCTGCAAATTCTCCAATACTAATTTCATCCGGATTGCCAATATTCACTGGCTGGGCATAATCGGACATCAGTAATCTGAATAGGCCATCTACTAAATCATCAACATAACAAAAAGACCTTGTTTGGCTGCCATCTCCAAAAATAGTGAGGTCTTCTCCTCTTAATGCCTGACCAATAAATGCCGGCAAAACACGACCGTCATTCAGTCGCATTCTAGGACCATAAGTATTAAAAATACGAGCGATTCTAGTTTCCAGACCGTGATAAGTATGGTACGCCATGGTCATGGCTTCTTGGAATCTTTTTGCCTCATCATACACGCCACGTGGACCAACAGGGTTCACATTTCCCCAATAGTCCTCAGTTTGTGGGTGCACCGTTGGGTCGCCATAAACCTCTGAAGTGGAAGCGATGAGCAAACGGGCCTTTTTCACTTTCGCTAATCCCAATAAATTATGAATTCCCAAGGAGCCAACTTTCAAAGTTTGGATAGGGATTTTCAAATAATCGATAGGGCTTGCCGGAGATGCAAAATGCATGATGTAGTCCAGATCACCCGATACGTGCACGAAATTTGAAACATCATGATGATGAAATTCAAAGTGTTCCAGAGGCATCAAATGAGAAATGTTCTCAAGGTCACCAGTAATCAGGTTGTCCATCGCAATTACGTGCATCCCCTCTTTCACAAAGCGGTCACACAAATGAGAACCTAAGAATCCGGCAGCACCGGTAATAAGAACGCGTTCCATAAATTAGGATTTTTCGGCTACAGATTCCCTTTGATAAATGGTTTCTCTGCCTATGCTTTTGTAATGGAAACCACGGTTTCGCATCTTTTCAAGGTCGTATAAATTCCGGCCGTCGAAAATCACATTGTTCGTGAGCAATTCAGAAATTTGATTGAAATCCGGCGTGCGGAAAACAGACCATTCTGTGCAAATCAATAAGGCATCTGCATTTTTCAAAATGCTATAAGGGTCATCACCGTATTCAATTCGGTGATTCAATAAATTCTTCACATTATCCATTGCTTCAGGGTCAAAAGCAATCACTTCTGCACCTTCATTGGTCAACTTTTCAATCATGTACAAAGAAGGAGCTTCTCTGATGTCATCAGTATCTGGCTTGAATGCTAGACCCCACATTGCGATGCGCACACCTTTTAGGTTCCCACCAAAATAATCCTTGATAGGCTTGAAAAGCGCAGTTTTTTGGTTGTTGTTCACTTCCATCACTGCATCCAATATCTTGAAAGGATATCCGTGTTCGTTGCCGGACTTAGCTAACGCCTGAACATCCTTTGGAAAACAACTCCCTCCATATCCAATTCCCGGGAAAAGAAAGCGCTTTCCAATTCTAGTGTCAGTGCCAATTCCCATGCGCACTTTGTCTACATCGGCACCTACTTTTTCGCAAAAGTTGGCCACTTCATTCATGAAAGTGATCTTGGTAGCGAGGAAGGCATTGGCGGCATACTTAGTAAGCTCAGCCGATTTTTCATCCATGAAAATGATTGGGTTCCCTTGACGAATAAACGGCCCATAGAGGTCTTCCATCACGGAACGTGCTCTGGCAGATGAAGTTCCAATGACCACACGGTCTGGCTTCATGAAATCGTCTACCGCAAATCCTTCACGCAAAAACTCCGGGTTCGACACTACGTCAAACTGAGCCACAGAATTTTGTGCAATCGCTTGTCTTACTTTTTCAGCAGTACCAACTGGCACAGTGCTTTTGTCAATTACAACTTTATAGTCTTTGATGAGTCTGCCCAATTGTTCAGCCACGCCAAGCACATAGCTTAAGTCGGCAGATCCGTCTTCGCCAGGAGGAGTTGGAAGGGCTAAAAATATAATTTCAGCATCTTCAACTACATCTTCAATGGTTGTTGTAAAAGTGAGTCGACCAGCTTTAAGGTTTCTTTGAAAGAGTACATCCAAGTGAGGTTCGTAAATTGGAATCTCTCCATCCTGCATGCGTTTAACTTTTGCTTTGTCAATGTCCACGCAAACAACGTGATTTCCAGTTTCAGCAAAACAGGTTCCGGTCACGAGGCCCACATAGCCCGTCCCAATGACTGCAATATTCATGAGGCAATTTGTTTTTCGAAATAAGCTAATAGGGTAGATGTGATACGCTCCAATTGTTCTGAATCCAGTTCAGAGTGCATCGGCAAAGAGATTACGCATTTACTCAATGCAGCAGTCACAGGAAATAATGAATCATCAGCATTCAATTCGTCAAATGCTTCCTGTTTGTGCAAAGGTACCGGGTAATAAATCATAGCCGGTACTTCGGAATCCATCATGTGCTTTTGTAATGCGTCTCGATTGATTCCTGATACCGTCAAAGTATATTGATGAAATGTATGCGATGATTGAGGATGTCTTTCCGGAATTTGAATGCCTTCTACTCCTGCAAATGCGTTGTCGTAAAACGCCGCCGCTTTTTGTCTTGAAGCATTGTATACGTCCAACTGACGAAGCTTGATTCTCAAAACTGCTGCTTGGATGCTATCCAGGCGAGAGTTCACCCCAATAATTTCATGGTAATAGCGCACCTTCATTCCATGATTGGCAATTTGTCTTGCTTTGTCAGCAAGTTGATCGTCATTGGTGTACAAGGCGCCTCCATCTCCATAACAACCGAGGTTCTTTGATGGGAAGAAGCTTGTAGTTCCAAAATCACCCATTGTCCCAGCCCTTTTCTTGGCCCCAGAATTTAAGGTATATTCAGAGCTAATCGACTGCGCAGCATCTTCTACAATGAATAGATCGTGCTCTTTTGCAATTGCCAAAAGCTCATCCATAGGAGCGCATTGTCCAAACAAATGAACAGGCACAATGGCCTTGGTCTTTGGGGTTATTGCATTACGTACAGCGTCAGGGTCGATGTTAAAAGTGCCTGGGTCCACATCTACTAGCACCGGCTTAAGGCCAAGAAGAGCAACAACTTCTACAGTTGCAATGAAGGTGAAATCCGATGTGATGACTTCATCGCCCGGTTTCAAATCCAAAGCCATTAAAGCTATCTGAAGTGCGTCCGTCCCGTTTGCACAGGGAATCACATGCTTCACATCGAGGTAGGTTTCCAGTTCTTTTTGAAAAGCATGAACTTCGGGGCCATTGATGAAGGCTGAGGAACGCACCACATTTAAAATTGCAGCATCTACTTCCGCTTGTATTTTCTCGTATTGACCTTTGAGGTCAACCATCTGAATCTTGCTCATACGCGAAGAGGGTGAAATCGAGCGCGAATATAACCAATTTTAAGCGAGCTATGCCGTTTGAAAGGTGTTTGAAACTGTGATTTTGATGGAATGATTTGTGCTCCGCACGAGGAATTTGCATCACATTGCCTAGAATGCCTTTCAACCTTTATTTATCTTCGCCGCATGAAACAACTATTCTGTCTGCTGGTTTGTTCAATTTCAGCACTTTGGTCGATGGCCCAACGTGATGTGAGAGACTCTGTCTTGACTTCTCCTCAAATCTTGTTCAGTGCGGTGGGACAGCTTCCTTTTGCGGACATGAATGATCGTTTTGGTGTCAACGCAGGTTTGGGCGTTGCTTTTAATATCAAAACCAACCACAATTGGTTTTATGGGGTTGAAGGAACTTTTATCTTCGGAAAAGAGGTGACAGAACCTGGATTGCTCAGTAATCTGCTCACAGACAGAGGTGAAATTATCTCCCAAAACGGACAGCCTGCCAAACTCAACATTGAAGAACGAGGATGGATGGTCAGCCTGCATTGTGGGAAGCTTTTCCCCATAATTGGACCCAACCCAAATTCTGGAATATTAATTAAAGGAGGTATTGGTTTTATTCAGCATAAGATCAGATTGGAACACCAAATTCATGAGATTACTCAGTTGGAAGGTGATTATCTAAAAGGATATGACCGCCTTACAAATGGTCTACTACTTTCTCAATTTGTGGGGTACAACCACATGAGTAACAACCGAATAGCCAATTTTATCGTTGGTGTCGACATCTACGAGGGATTGACCAAAAACCGTCGCGACTTGAATTATGACACTATGGAGCGTGAAGATAATTTGCGTCTAGATGGATTAGCTGGTCTGCGAATTGGTTGGATCATCCACATGTATCCACGTACGAGCAATCAATTTTTCTACGACTGATGCGCTGGCTCTACGGCATTGGTATCCGGCTTTATGGATTGGGCATCGCAATCGCAGCTTTATGGAATCCCAAAGCTAAAATGTGGGTTCAGGGCAGAAAAAACTGGCGGACACATCTGCAAGAAGCTATAGACCCTTCAAAAGAGTGGTATTGGTTCCATTGCGCTTCATTGGGAGAATTTGAACAGGGAAGACCGTTGATAGAAATTATGAGAAAGGAAAAGCCCAATGCCGGAATCCTGCTCACCTTCTTTTCTCCTTCTGGATATGAAATCCGCAAAGACTATGACGTGGCAGATCATGTTTGTTATCTCCCATTGGACACTCCCAAGAATGCACAAGATTTTGTGCGCATTTTAGCTCCAAAAGCAGCAGTATTCATGAAGTATGAATTCTGGGGAAACCTCTTGGTTTCTTTGGATGATGTCTTGGCTCCACGTTTTCTTGTCTCTGCAATATTTAGAAAAGAACAGCATTTTTTCAGTTGGTATGGTGGTTGGTTTCGGAAAGTACTCAAAGGATTTAAGACAATATTTGTTCAGGATCAGGCGTCTCACGACTTGCTGCAAACAATCCAAATCAAATCAAAAGTAGCTGGAGATACCCGCTTTGATAGAGTCCTGGAGGTAGTGCAAAAATCAGCAGATATCCCAATACTAGAGGAGTTTGCTGATAAACCTGTATTGGTTTTAGGTAGTTCTTGGCCCAAAGATGAAGAGATCGTTTCAAGAGCATTTAAAAGTTCTTCACTCGATATCAAGCTGATAATTGTACCCCACGAAGTTGACTCAGCTCATATTCAGAAGA
>CAZKMC010000123.1:1083-3251 GCA_964553485.1 uncultured Comamonadaceae bacterium | reverse complement strand
TCCAACAGCCTATCTCTTTTCAAAATCCACTTTTGGACAAATGCAAGAAGCACAAATCCTGATCATTGATCAGATAGGTATGCTTTCTCGAATATATCGTTATGCCGATGTGAGTCTCATTGGCGGTGGATTTGGAAAGGGCATTCACAATACTTTGGAGGCTGCAGCGTGGGAAGTGCCCGTTTGTTTTGGCCCCAACTACAAAAAATTCAAAGAAGCTGCGGAACTCATAAAGTTTAGCGCGGCTAAGGTGGTACACAACGAAAAAGATCTCGAGAATGTGCTCAAAGAATGGTTCTCCAATGAGGCAAATAGGAAAAGCGCTGCAGATCAAGCAGGACATTTTGTACGGCAGAATGCAGGGGCTACAGGCATAATTATGGAGCAACTTCTAAGCTAATTTACAGCCCGAAGAAAAAAAATCTGCCTAGACCTTGTGAAAAATGAAGAATGGACTAATTTTGTCGTCCCCTAAACAACACAGGGGAAATGCGAGAATAGCTCAGTTGGTAGAGCACAACCTTGCCAAGGTTGGGGTCGCGAGTTCGAGTCTCGTTTCTCGCTCTAAACTGGTCGGACGTGTTTCGACCATTTTTTTTGAAGTCCTCAAGTGGACTTTAATGATTTAAGAACATGTTAACTTAAACACGTTTTCAAATCAAGCCCGGGTGGTGGAATTGGTAGACACGCAGGACTTAAAATCCTGTGGCCAGTAATGGCCGTGCGGGTTCGACCCCCGCCCCGGGTACGTCATTTCATCAAAGAGTGAGTTTCTTGAAACTCACTCTTTTTTTGTTTCAATATTATATCCTGATCACCGGCAAATAGCGTCCTGAATTGGTCTCTTGGAGATTTTGATAACGCAGTCCAATTGATTCGAGAAGTTAGTATCTTCCCAACTGATTTACCAAATTCTTCCTCATGAGATCAAATTCTCAGTTAAAAGCGATTATCGTGATAATCATGATCTGTTTCGCAACATCTTCGAATGCGCAAGTGGTAATCAATGAAGGGTCTAATCGCAATTTCCAAACGATCTATGATGAAGACGGAGACGCGGCAGACTGGATTGAGCTCTACAATGCTGGAACCGAGGCCGTTAACCTTTTCGGGTATTCTCTGACTGATGATGTCACATTCACCAATATTTGGACATTCAGCAGTTATGATCTTCTTCCGGGAGAATTTGTGTTGGTCTATTGCAGCGGAAAGGACCGATACAATTCACCTCCTTTTCAGCAGGTGGCATATTTGCCATCATTCAGCCCTGCAACGGGTTGGGATACACATGAATTTGATGAGCCTTTTATATGGGATGGGGTTTCGGATTTGATCGTGAATTCTTGCTCATATAGTAATCAGGGTTATACGGTAAATTCAATATTTAACCAGACGGATGTAGGATATACCTGCTCAATTGCTGCTTACAATGATGGCAATGATGGATCGTGCTATAGTCAAAATGGAGAAACACATACCAGAAGACCAAATATTCAGTTCAATGGAATTACCATTGGAAACGGAACCCTCACAAATTGTAACACCTGCTACCCCGCACCATATGGAAACTGGTATTGGTCGGCCAGAAACCAAAGCTTATATAAAGCAGAAGAACTCACTGCCGCCGGGTTAGTTGCTGGCCCCATTGAAAGTCTTGCCTGGGACGTTGAATCCACTGAAGATTTCACATATACATACGTAGATATTTCCCTGAAACAAGGAAGTTTCGAGAATCTCACATCCCAGTTCGTAAATATTTCAGGACAAAATTTCCATACCGATTTCAAGCTGATCTCAACGGGCGAAACCGTTTTTCTGATGGATCCGGAAGACAACCTGATCGATGAACTGGATATCAATTGTTCATCGCATGTCCTCAGCGTGGGTTCGATCACTGACGGTGCCACAGAAAATGACACATTATATCCGCCAAGTCCAGGAGAATCAAACAATTCGAGCGAGCCGAATTTAAGCCTTGTGCCAGCACCTCAAATATCCCTTGAAAGTGGTGTTTATGGTGGAGTGCAAGTTGCTACGATGACGGATAACAGTGACTTGGATGCCGAGATATACTATACGCTAAATGGAGATGAACCTACCCCGGAAAGCGAATTATATACGGGTGAAGAAATCGATATTTATCTGTCGTCGTCAATTCGAGCAAGAGC
>CAZKMC010000123.1:0-1073 GCA_964553485.1 uncultured Comamonadaceae bacterium | reverse complement strand
ATGGTTATATTCCAAGTCCGATCACCACACGATCTGTGTTGATCAACGTTGCCCATGCCACCCCTATTGTCGCCATTGCAATACCTGAAGATTATCTATACGATAGTGCTGACGGTATTTTCGCACATTGGGATCAGGACTGGGAACGATATGCGCAGGTTGTTTATTTTGATTCTTCGGCTACTCATCCCCTTCTTTTTGAGCGTGAAGTGGCTATGCAAGTTGATGGTGGTGCCGGTGGAAGTCGGTCTCATCCTCAGCATTCTTTCCGTTTGGAAATGGCCAAGGGATCACTGGCGCAAGTACCGGTTGAACTGGCATTATTGCCCAATAAGGAAGAACGTGAGAAATACAGCCGGCTCTACTTTCGTAATGGAAGCAATATGTGGCTGACTTTGCCATATAAAGACGCCTCTCAGGTCGAAATGATGACCGGCCAGACCAAAGGCTACTTCTCTGCTATGAGGCCAGCATCCGTTTATATTAACGGGCAATATTTCGGACTTTATGAAATGCGTGAAAAACTGGATGAGGAATTCTTCAAAGTGTATGATGACTACTCAATCGACGACCCCGATGTGCTGACTCTAAGTTATTGGAATGGGGGGGAATTGAGGGCCACCGCTGGAGACGTGGAGCATTATTGGCAGAGTCTCCTGTCTTTCAATGACCTGGACCCGAATGACGCTGATTTTATTGAACAGGCCAACCAGATTTATGATCTGGAATATTTGGCAGACTATATCATTGGCGAATCTTGGATAGGTAATGCCGATTGGCCATGGAACAATATCAAGATTAGTCGGAATGAAGGAACAGGATATCGTTGGCGATTTTCAACGATTGACCTGGAGTTGAGCCTGGCTCCGAATGGATGGACCGATTGTTACTTCAATGGGTTACAATATGTGTTCGATCAAGGCCAGGGCAATCCTTATAGCGGAGTATGGGTGAAAAGCATGCAGAATGATGACTACTATCAATATTTTATCAATCGATATGCGGACGTCATGAACACATCCTATCGCATTGAGCGATTGTTAGCTATTGAAGAAGGATACTTCGAACGGTGG
>CAZKMC010000122.1:2864-8444 GCA_964553485.1 uncultured Comamonadaceae bacterium | reverse complement strand
GTGTTGTATAATTTCATGTCCGAAAGAGTAAGATAATGAATAAGATTTGATAATCCTATTTCTAAATATCTAGAAAGGCCTGTTCTTGCTGGTAGAGCATTCTCAATCTTGGTGGCTTTCATGTGCTCTTTGAATGTCTCGCACTAAGATTTGAATTTGAAAAGTTTCCTTATAGTAGCACTTGAGCTGAACCACAAAAGAAAGCCACTCAGGACTGTGATCAATCCAAAAAGGGAAAAAGCTCGGAGATAGATATTGTTGATGTCATCGCGACTTTCATAATCCATGGTGTGTGTCATCCATAAGAAATCAAACCAACGCCAGTCTTCATGTCGAACAGTTTGAAATTTGCCATCAGCAAAAGACACATATGCTTTCACTTTGTCTGGGTGTTCGAAAGCAATGACGTACGCAGGTAGCAACTTTTCTCTGTATTCATGATAGGCATCGGTTTCCGTAATCAGGGTGATATCCTGAATTTTGAGATGCGGGAGCACTCTGGCTTTGGCAACCAGCAACGCCTCTTCTTGTGAAATCCCATTTCGTTTTTCTCCGGTGAAGGCGTTGAACAGCGCTTCATCATTTACCCAGTAATGTGGTGTTTCGCCAATTTCGCGTAATTCGATTTCTTGAATTCCTGCAGGAATATCAAGTTGATTGATTGGGAATAGATTGTTGAAGTGACCGGGCTCGTATTCGAGATTCTTTAAATGATCTCCATGAATTTCATCAATATTGGTCCAGCTGAAATAGATGCCGCTTACGGTCCACATGATGAACTGTATTCCCAATATTAAACCGAGATACCGGTGCCATTTGCGAATACGCTTTGCATTTTTTCCCTTGATCATATTCAGTTAAACCCTTTGAAGTAGAACTGTTATCACTGAATTTGAAGATAAGACAAGTGTTGTGAAGCTGGAGCCAAAAACGATCTTCAAAATGTATTTACAGTCGATTAGTAGTCTTTTTTCTTCTTTTCGCGTTTTTCTTCCTTCTTCTCTTTCGCCGATTTCAGCGGTGCTTTTTTGACGTTTTTCTTTGAATCCTGAGTCTTAGCCATGGGGTGTTCTTTTGCGGTAAGTGCACGTTGTTAGCACTTCCTAGTTAATGTGAAGTTCTACTTTTTTTTCTTCATTTCATGCTGAAAAGACAGAAAGCTCAAAGTTTTTGGGTTAATAAATGATCTGTAGTTCAATAGCAGTAGGCATTGTGTTGTTTGTGCTCAGATAAAACTCTCCTCGGGCTACGCCCAAAAGAGCAAGCAACAAAGGTGTGAACTCTGTTTATTCTACCTTATTTTTGCTCCCTAGAAGTAGTCATGGGAAAAGGGAAATTAAAGAAATGGCGCGAAAACGCGCAGTTACCGAATGTGCATGAACCAGAGTTGCAGCATGCGATTGACGGGCAAGAATACATGAAGGGCCAATGGCAATCTGAAGTTTTTGGCAATGAAAATCCCATTACGTTAGAGCTTGGTTGTGGCAAAGGTGAGTACACTGTGGAACTTGCCAAGCGTTACCCTGAAAGGAATTTTATTGGTGTGGATATCAAAGGCCATCGTTTCTGGAAGGGAGCCAAGGAGAGCACTCAAATGGGGCTTCCCAATGTGGCATTTCTCCGCACAAGGATTGAGTTTATTGTCACTTTTTTCGCCAAAGATGAGGTGGCTGAGATCTGGCTCACTTTCTCTGACCCACAGCCAAAGGACGAAAAAGGCACCAAAAGACTGACATCTCCAAAATTCATGGACCGCTACCGTAAATTCTTAGTGCCTGGCGGAATTGTGAATGTAAAGACTGACAGCGATTTACTTTTTGAATATACAGTTGAAGCGCTGGGGGCCGCAGGAATTGAATTCGATATGCTGTCCAGAGATGTCTATGGAGAGTTAGTGAACAGGGTAGATGATGAGATGAAGGACATTCTGAACATCAGGACATATTATGAGCAGATCTGGATGGAGAAAGGGGAGAAGATCAACTTTCTCAAATTTCGTCTATGAAGTATTCAGACAAAACCAGGAATTTCTTCCATGATGTATACGCCGTGGTTCGTCTGATACCAGAGGGAAGAGTGACTTCATACGGTGCCATTGCTAATTACTTCGGGTCTGGAGGCAGCAGCAGAATGGTGGGTTGGGCCATGAACGCTTGCAGACGAGAAACTGAACCAGTGCCAGCACATCGGGTGTTGAATCGGGCCGGCATGCTAACCGGCAAGCATTATTTTGACCACCCAATGGCCATGCAGGAAAGGCTGGAAAGTGAAGGAATAAAAGTGATTAATGACCGCGTTCAGGATTGGGATGCGTATTTTTGGGATCCATTCATTGAGCTTGAACATTTGCTTGACTGAATGGTCATATAAAAAGACATGAGCTACACGAGAGAAGATATATTGGCCGCACTGGCCAAAGTGATCGAGCCGGATTTGAAGCGCGATATTATTTCCCTGAACTTGGTTGACGACCTCAAGTTGGAACCAAATAAGGTGTCTTTCACGGTGAAAGTGAGCAACCCCGCCATGCACAGCAGAAAACGCATGGAAGAAGCATGTGAGTTTGCTTTGGAGAGACAAATTGGGACTGACGTAGAACTTGAAGTGACTGCCATTGCCCTGCCTAAGGAAGAGCAAACCACAGAAACACGAAAGGTTCTGCCGGGAGTGAAACATATTGTGGCCATAGCTTCTGGAAAAGGTGGAGTTGGTAAATCAACTGTGGCTGTGAATATTGCGGTTGGGCTTGCGCAAAAAGGGTACAAGGTAGGATTGGTGGATGCGGACATATATGGTCCTAGCGCTCCAGTGATGTTCGATATAGTGAATGAAAAGCCACAGTCAGAGGAGATCAACGGTAAAGCCTACATGCTTCCAATTGAACAATACGGGGTGAAAGTATTGAGCATCGGATTTTTTGCTGATCCGGCACAGGCAATTGTTTGGAGAGGCCCAATGGCTTCCAAAGCACTGACCCAACTTTTCAATGATGCGTGGTGGGGCGATTTGGATTATATGTTGATCGATTTGCCTCCAGGAACAGGAGATATCCATTTGACTTTGGTGCAGGGAGTTCCTTTGTCTGGGGCAGTGGTTGTAAGCACACCTCAGGAAGTGGCTTTAGCAGATGCCCGAAAAGGGATTTCTATGTTCCGGCTTCCATCAGTGAACGTTCCCGTGCTAGGAATTATAGAAAACATGAGTTTTTTCACGCCACCGGAATTACCTGATAACAAGTATCATATTTTCGGCAGGGATGGTGCGCGTAGGCTTGCAGATGCGCAAGGGGTTCCATTTTTGGGTGAGTTACCAATTATCCAGAGCATAAGAGAAGCCGGCGATGCAGGAAGACCAGCAGTGCTTCAGGAAGAAACGATAGCTGCTAAAGCCTTCCATGAAATTATCCATAACTTTGTTAAAGAAGTAGAGGCCACAGCATTGAGGCCAAAGCCGGTCAAACAAGTAGAGCAACAAGGATGAATTCAGCATCAGAAACCAAGTCGAGGATTGAAAAAGCACTAGAAGTGCTAAGACCCTATCTTATTGTAGATGGCGGCGACATTTCTTTGGTTGAGATCACTGAAGACATGCGTGTTTTGGTTGAACTTCACGGTGCTTGTTCAAGCTGCTCAATGAGCACTATGACCATGAGGGCCGGGGTAGAAGAAGCCATTCGAAGTGCAGCGCCTGAGATCAAGGCAGTGGAAGCCATCAACATGCCAGACCCTGCAACCGCAACACCTTTTGGCGCATAAGCTGGAAAGTGCAGATCGATTTATTCTACCACAAGCTTCTTACTCAACTTTCCATCTGCCCAAATAAATTGCAGGATGTAAACCCCAGATGCCAGTCGGTTCAGATCTAGTTCTGTGGAGATTGCCTGAATGCGTTCTTGAAACACAATTTTCCCCATGGAGTCCATTATTTCCACTTGACCTACAACGTTTCTAGGAGTCTGAATAATGCAACTGCTAGAAGCCGGGTTGGGATAGATGTCAAGGGTGGCTAGCTCTTCTTTCTCAGATGTATGCAAAGTCATTTGGCTGTACTCACAGTCCAACTCGATTTCTGGACAAACCAGATGCGCCAGGAAGTTGCTCATAATGGAGCGGGTAGTGTCATAATATGCCGGATTGCTTACGTGCGGCACATGTCCCTGCAACCAGTAGACCTCAAAGCACTCCGTTAAACCAACTTCTTCTGCTTTCACATGAATGGCATTGCTGCCGTCCACTTCCAGAACATCAAAGAGCCCAAACATCTGCAGCATTGCCGCGTCAAAAGGAACTGTGTTGTCTCCTGTGCCATGAAAACTACAAACCGGTTCATCTCCCGGTTGAATCCAGCTTGTGTCTGCCAAAGCGCCACAAATATTGACGATGCCTGATACCTCAGAAGAAAACCCTGGGTTTCCACTTTCGCCTTCAAGGCCACCTCCAAGTCCAGGATCATTTTGATCAATGACTGTTGGGATTTCAGATTCCTCGTCGAGATAAGCAGTGTGCAGTGTTAAAAAACCTCCGGCAGAGCTCCCCGCAAGGAATATTTGGTCCGAATTAATGTCATAGGTGTTTCCATTTTCGGCCACATTTTTTCGGAACCAACGGATACAAGCACGCATGTCGTGAACACCACGCATCACAGCTTCGGTAGCTGGTTGTTCAAGGTCTAATACGAAAGGAATTCCCAGACGGTAGTTCATAGAGGCTACCACGTATCCCATTTTACAGAAATCTTGGGCCAAGGGAACAATGTCAAGCTCATCTTTGCTGCCTCCAATGAAAGATCCCCCATGGGCCATGATGATCAATGGACGAGATGTTTCTGTGTCTCCAACAGGAGTGTAAACATCCATAAGAAGGTCAATAGACAGCCCGTTTAGGTCAAGGTTGTTGCCATAAACGATGTTTTCAACTTCGTCAAAGTCGTTGAAAATTTGATTGAGATAGCGGTCGCCATCACATTGTGCCATGATGCTGAGCGATGCGCAACAAAAGGCGAGAAGCATGGTGAATTTCATAAAGGAAAAATACGTAATCCTTATTTGTAATTGCAAATAGTAAATTCAGCCAACCTTGGAAAGGTGAAACCTGTTCAATGTGTTGTTCGTCAAGACAGTGAACATAAGCTACTTGCAGGTGTTTTGCCTTTGGTTATGCGCAAATATTCTTGGATTAACAGCATGCTTGAGCTTATTCCAAAATCATTGCGCTCTACCGAGGGCTTTTTGGTAATTTTGCATCAAATTTTTCCTGAATGATCCAGACAGACATTCTCATTATTGGAGCAGGCCCATGTGGTTTGTTCACCGTGTTCGAAGCGGGACTTTTGAAACTCAAATGCCATCTAATTGACGCGCTTCCACAGCCCGGTGGTCAATGCTCTGAGATTTATCCAAAAAAACCGATTTACGACATTCCCGCATGGCCAGAGATTTTGGCCGGGGATTTAGTAGACCGATTGATGGAACAAATTGCGCCTTTTAAACCCGGATTTACTCTGGGAGAACGTGCAGAAACCATTGAAAAGACCGAGGATGATCAATTCGATATACCCTTGTTAGAGTGCGCTGACGAACCT
>CAZKMC010000122.1:0-2854 GCA_964553485.1 uncultured Comamonadaceae bacterium | reverse complement strand
CCAATAGAGGAACTCAGCACAAGGCGCCAGTCATTGCAATTGCAGGAGGACTTGGATGTTTTGAGCCACGGAAACCACCTATTGAAAACCTCGCTGACTTTGAAGATCATGGGGTGGAATACATCATCAAAGACCCTAAATTTTACAGAGGAAAAAAAGTGGTGATTTCCGGTGGTGGAGACAGTGCGCTAGATTGGACCAATTATTTGGCAGACGGAGTGGCGGATGAAGTTACTTTGGTACACAGAAGAGGTTCTTTCCGCGGACATCCAGACAGCGTTCAGAAGGTGTTGGACCTAGCTCAGGCTGGTAAAATCAAACTTGCTACAGATGCTGAAGTGGTTGGATTAGAAGGCAATGAGAAATTAGATACGGTAATCATCAAGCACAAAACTCAAGGAGATATCCGTTTGGATGCAGATCATTGGGTGCCGTTATTCGGTCTATCCCCAAAATTGGGACCTATTGGAGAATGGGGATTGAACATTGACAAAAACGCCATTGAGGTAAATACATTTGACTACAGCACCAATGTTCCTGGCTTGTATGCCATTGGCGATATCAATACCTATCCGGGGAAGCTGAAGTTGATTTTATGTGGATTTCATGAGGCCACTTTGATGGTCCAGTCTGCCTTCAAACGCATCCATCCAGATAAGAACAATGTACTCAAATACACCACGGTAAACGGTGTTCAAGGATTCTGATAACCCATGGAGAACATAATCAAAATAACGGTCATTGACCGTGAAGGAGTTTCTCATGAACTGGAAGCTCCTACAGACATGAATATGAACATGATGGAGGTGTGCAAGAGCTACGAATTGCCTGTAGAAGGAACTTGCGGTGGTATGGCTATGTGCGCTTCATGCCATATGTACGTGCAGTCAGATCATGAACTTCCAGAAGCTTCTGATGACGAAGAGGACATGCTGGATCAGGCCTTTTTTGTAGAAGACAACAGCAGATTGGGTTGCCAAATTCACCTTAGCAATGAATTGGACGGTCTTGTGGTCAAATTAGCTGAGGTAGGCCAATAATCAGCCTAGTAGCGTCTTGTTTTTGAGTAGACCACTTTCCAATGCTTTGTGCAGTGCAGGATGCCTGCGACTTTGATGCATCATTTCCATGTGCACCATGTGGTGGCAGTCAGTTCCCAACCAACTTACCATACCTTCTTGGATTAGTCGTTCAGCAACTTTTGCAACTTCAGGTCCGTAAGCGCCACTCAATGAATTGATGTTGACTTGTAGATCAATATCGCGGTCCATCATGCCTTCGTACTTGTCCCACTCCTTGTGCCAATACATATAGCGTTCTGGGTGAGCCAGAATAGGTTTGTAGCCCGCCATTTGAAGGTCAAAAGTCACCTTCCCCAACATGGGAGGAGAGCTTACAAAGCTCATTTCGATCAACACATAATTATCACCAATGGTCAGAATGTCTTTCTTGGCGATGAGCTGTTCAAAATAATCGTCGATGTAATATTCCGCAGCGGCTTCGATCTCCATTTTGAATCCCGCTTGGTGAGAAGCCTCCCGCACTTCATCCAACCCTCGACGAATCACGTCGCTGGTATTTCGGTAGAAGTCGCTCATGATGTGAGGAGTGGTAACCACTTTCTGATAACCATGATGACGGAAAGCGTCTAGAAGAGCCAGCGTGTCAGCCATTGTTGGTGAACCATCATCAATTCCGGGAATCAAATGTGAGTGCATATCAGCCGCCAAGACAGACAAGTCCGCTTCGTCTAATAGCCGTGGTTTGTTGAATATTTTGGAAAACAGTGACATGGCGCGCTTCAAAGTTAGGTCAAAACAACCCCATTTTAGCGGTTCTGATATTGGGCTGCATAATAGTCCACGTAAGCGCCACTAGCAACCTCATCAATCCAAGCTGTATGCTCCAAATACCAGTCAACCGTCTGCTCCAATCCCTTTTCAAAAGTAATGGAGGGCTCCCAGCCTAATTCCCGTTTGAGTTTTCCGGCATCAATCGCATAACGAAGATCGTGTCCCGCTCTATCTTTTACAAAAGTGATGAGGTCTTTGTTTGAGCCTTCGGCTCGAGGAAGTTTCTTATCCATGATCTCACAAAGCAGGTGTACCAGATCGATGTTTTTCCACTCGTTGTTTCCGCCAATATTGTAGGTCTCTCCATCAGGCCCCTCGTGAAAGATCAAATCGATAGCCTCCACATGGTCCTGCACCCAGAGCCAATCGCGCACGTTCAACCCTTCACCATAAACAGGAAGCGACTTGTAGTTGCGGATGTTGTTGATCATCAATGGAATCAACTTCTCTGGAAATTGGTAGGAACCGTAGTTGTTTGAGCAATTACTGATGATCACAGGTAATTTATAAGTATGGTGGTATGCTCTAACTACATGATCTGAAGAAGCTTTACTAGCGGAGTATGGACTCCGCGGATCATAAGCCGTATCCTCTGTAAAAAAGCCGGTCTTCCCTAAAGAGCCATAAACTTCATCGGTAGAGACGTGGTAAAAACGAGCTCCTTTTTTAGAAGCACATTCAGACCTGAACTCATTCAGAAGTACAGTGGTGCCCAGTACGTTGGTGAGGATGAAAGCAGAAGGATCCGAAATTGACCGGTCCACATGAGATTCCGCGGCAAGGTGAATGATGCTGTCTATATTGAAAGACTTCAGCGCATTTGAAACTTGATCAGCATTGCAGATATCACCTTTGACAAAAACATAATTCTTGGCAGACTCTATATCCTGGAGGTTTGCCAAATTTCCCGCATAGGTGAGCTTGTCGAAATTGACTATTTGATAATTGGGATATTTATTTACAAGCAAACGGCACAAATGAGAACCGATAAATCCGGCACC
>CAZKMC010000121.1:6221-8450 GCA_964553485.1 uncultured Comamonadaceae bacterium | reverse complement strand
ATGTGTTTGTTTCGAATCACAGTTATAAGAAACGAAAAAAGATGGCCTAAACCATCTTTTTTTTATGCTGAATGCACATTAATTATGCGTTTTGTTCTGGTCTGCGGAAGTATATTTTATCCTCGGCTAATTCCTGAATCGCAATACTATGAGGCTTTGGAAGGCGCTCATAAAATTTTGATATTTCAATTTGCTCGCGGTTTTCGAAAACTTCCTCCAAATTGTCAGTTTGAGTGGCAAACTCTTCAAGTTTAGAAGTCAATTCTTCTTTCATCTCTCTTGAAATCTGATTTGATCTCTTCGAAAGCACAACAATAGTTTCAAACAAGTTGCCATCTACCTTGTCATCAAGCAAGTATGTATCACGTGTTACCGTAGTACGTTCTGCATTTGTGTTTTTGTAATTCATAGGTTTTCTGAATTCTGTTCTTCCAAATACTTTTGGCTTTGTACAAAGTAGCGTTCAGCTTCTCCAAGTAAAGCACTCTCTGGAAAATGGGCTACAAAGGTATAATATCTATCTATAGTATCATTAAATCGATCCGTTTTCTTGCTTGCAATACTTCCTTGTGCGTACAAAAATGAGGATTTTACTAGCAAGAAGTGAATGTCCTCGCGATATTCAGTGTCTGGAAAGTCTTTCAAAGAGATGTTCAAAGAGATAATTGCCGACTTGTACTTTTCAGTCTTCACGTACAATTTGGCAACTTCATATGATTTCTTCTCCAGTTTGTACCGAAGTTGACCTACCATGGTGTTGCAGCTGTCCTTGAGTTCTGAATATGGGTAGCGGTCGATAAAAAGCTGGAACTCATTGATAGCAGTACGTGTGTCCATTTGATCCAGACTGTAATTAGGAGACAATTTATAGGAACACATTGCCGCTAAAAATAAGCACTCTTCTGTGTGAGAACTTTTGGCAAAAGTCTTGACGAAATTTTTGAAATAATAATTTGCCAAGTAATAGTCACCAGTGCAATAATGACTCTGGGCGTAGTAATAATAAACATCCTCTGCCCGCATGGTTCCCCTTACCATTCCAATTAATTCTTCGAAAATCGGAAGGGCCTGGTAACATTTGTCTTCATTATAATATTCCAGCGCTTTGGTATACTTATACTCAATGTCATTGCTTTTGAGCACTTTGTTGTATTCACCACAACTAGTAAGTGTCAGAAGCACTATTACAAAAGAAAAAAGGAAGAAATTTCTCATATCGAGCGGCAAAGATAACCCAATTGTCCAAACGAAAAGAATTGACTTATCGTGTATTTATAACCTTTTAGGTTTCTTTATAAATGGAATTGAGTTGAAAACTCAAGCGAATTTGTTGAGGACTTGGCCTAAAGATTTTGGAAGCTGTTATGAATACAGTTACTTTCATATAGCGCAAAATGGAGGGTAAAGGAAAAAACTTAATTTTGCGCATCTTTTAACCCCTACTTTCCATTAGTGGAAAGCTAAAACACAGCGATTTGGATATTTTCGAACGTATCAAAGCAGATAGAGGTCCTTTAGGACAGCATGCAAAAGAAAGTCATGGCTATTTCACTTTTCCCAAATTGGAAGGTGATATCTCCAACAAAATGACTTTTCGAGGTAAAGAAGTTTTGGTTTGGAGCATCAATAACTATTTGGGATTGGCCAATCACCCAGAAGTGAGAAAAGTTGATGCCGAGGCTGCTAAAGAATGGGGGATGGGGTACCCAATGGGCGCCCGTATGATGTCTGGTCAAACCAAATACCATGAAGAGCTCGAAGCACAATTGGCAGATTTTATGCAGAAAGAAGATGCATTTCTTCTAAACTATGGATACCAAGGTTGCCAGTCCGCAATTGAAGCACTCGTTAATCGGAACGATGTAATCGTTTATGATTCAGACAGCCATGCTTGTATGGTAGACGGAGTGCGTCTGCACCAAGGTAAACGATTTGTGTTTCAACACAACGACATGGAGAGTTTCGTGAAGCAGCTTAAAAGAGCAGAGCAACTTTGTGAAAGAACCGGTGGTGGAATTCTAGTTGTGACAGAGGGCGTTTTCGGAATGGCAGGAGATCAAGGTAAACTGGCCGAAATAGTGAAGTACAAAAAGGAATTTGGCTTCAGACTCTTTGTTGATGATGCTCATGGTTTTGGAACCATTGGAGATCATGGAAGAGGCGCTGGAGATTTTCAAGGAGTGCAAGAAGAAATTGACGTCTATTTCGGAACATTTGCCAAGGCAATGG
>CAZKMC010000121.1:4458-6211 GCA_964553485.1 uncultured Comamonadaceae bacterium | reverse complement strand
TGCAAAATCTTTGCCTATGCCTATCGTGATTGGTGCAATGAAGCGTCTTGAAATGATTAGAGAACGCTCGGAATTCAAAGATAAGCTCTGGAAAATTGCAATGGCACTTCAAACAGGACTTAAGAAGAATGGATTTAACATTGGTCGCACAGATTCAGCAGTTACACCAGTTTTTCTTTCTGGTGGACTAGGAGAGGCTACCAATTTGACTCTGGATTTACGTGAGAATTATGGCATTTTTTGTTCCATTGTGGTATATCCCGTGGTGCCTAAAGATGTGATCATGCTCAGACTTATCCCCACAGCAGTGCATACACTTGAAGATGTAGCATACACAATTGAGACATTCTCGAAAGTGATAGAAAAACTTGAGGCAGGAGAATATGCCGGAGAAAAAATAGCTTCCTGGTCATAATTTTGAATGAACCCATTTGAAAAGGTTGCTGTCATAGCAACCTTTTCAATTTTTAGCCCACATGCATCGGTACTTTTTGGAAATAGCATATGATGGAACCCAATTTCATGGATGGCAGATTCAATTAAATGCTCATTCAGTTCAAGCAGCGCTTCAACAAGCATTGGCGTTGTATTACCGTCATTCGATTGAAACTACTGGCTGTGGCAGAACAGATACTGGTGTGCATTCCACAAGCTATTTTTTGCACTTCGACCTTCCTAAAGAGATCGAGGATATCAACAAGGACATCTATAAACTCAACGGATTGCTTCCTTCCGATATTGGGGTCCTCTCTTTAAGAGAAGTACAACCAAATGCTCATGCTCGTTTTGATGCGCAAATCAGAAAATATCAATACCATATTCATTCACACAAAGACCCTTTTCTAGAAAATCGTTCAATGCAAAGTCATTATGCGCTAGACATCGCTAAGATGAACGAGGCGTGCAACCTTTTGCTGAAAACAGAAGATTTTGCCAGTTTCTGTAAGTCAGGTTCTGATGCCAAAACCACCATTTGTCATTTACAAGAGGCGCGTTGGGAACAAAATGGTCATCAACTAATTTTTCACATTGCGGCAGACCGATTCTTGCGGAACATGGTAAGAGCTGTGGTGGGAACACTTGTAGATGTGGGGAGAGATAAAATTTCCATTACAGAATTCCAAAATGCAGTGGCGGCTAAAAAAAGATCAGCAGCAGGAAAGTCCGTAGATGCTTGCGGATTGTATCTCACAGAAGTCGCATATGATTGGCCATCAATTAGCAAGTAGTTTTTTGGCTTACGCCGAGGAAGATTCTTTTCGATATTTCAGAATTTTTGCCCCAATACCGCGCAGCTCTTTTTGTAACTTCGCACCTTCAACTTCGCACCTTCAACTTCGCAAGAGTGAGCCAAACTTCAGCCCAAGGAAAAATATTTGATGGAAAAATCCTTGGCCGCATCCTCAAACAGGTTAGACCTTACAGAAGAGAATTCCTTTTTACCGGATTTCTCGTCGTACTCCAGGCTAGCATTATTTGGATTCGGCCAGAGCTGATTCGGTATGCCATTGATGCAAAAGTAGCCAAACGTCCACCAAATGAACGTGGCCTACTTGGTAATTTCCTGGATGGTTTCATGGGTGAAGGCGCAGTTACGGATTCGGAAGGACTTCTTTATATCCTTATGATGGTGGTTGGATTGCTGATTTTTGAAGCAATCATTCAATTCTATCAGACTTATCTGGCAAACTGGGTGGCACAAAGTGTGACCTTAGATTTAAGATCTCAGCTGTACAGTCATATCCTGAAGTTT
>CAZKMC010000121.1:0-4448 GCA_964553485.1 uncultured Comamonadaceae bacterium | reverse complement strand
AAGTTTAAACTTCGTTATTTCGATAAAACTCCTGTTGGTGCATTTGTTACTCGTTTGGTGAGTGATATTGACGGAATTGCAGACGTATTCAGCAATGGAATTCTATCTGTAATTGGCGACTTGCTCAAGCTCTTCGTAGTCATCGGAATCATGTTTTTCATCAATTGGAAGTTGACGTTCATCGTACTCATTCCAATTCCAATCCTACTTGTGGCAACTCGGGTATTTCAAAAGGCCATCAAAAAGGCCTTTATCCAAGTGCGAAATCAGGTTGCGAAAATCAATGTGTTTGTTCAAGAACATGTCACAGGCATGAGCGTAGTGCAAGTTTTTCATAGGGAAGAAAGAGAAAGAGAGAAGTTCAGAACAATCAACAAGGAGCATATGAAGGCCAACATTCGTTCCATCTGGGCATTTTCGATTTTCTTTCCAATAGTTGAGCTGTTCAGTGCAGGTAGTGTGGCTTTATTGCTATGGTGGGGAGTCCGAAATGTGGTGGCAGAAGATATCACGCTCGGAATTATTCTAGAATTCATCCTCTACATTTTCATGTTATATCGTCCCATTCGTCAATTGGCGGATCGTTTCAACGTGCTTCAAATGGGTATCGTCAATTCCGAAAGAGTATTCCGAGTCTTTGATACCAATGAATATATTTCTGACGAAGGAACTAAGAGTTTTCCGGAACTCCAGGGGTCTATCAAATTTGAAAATGTTTGGTTTGCCTATGAAAGAGAAGATTGGGTACTAAAAGATATGTCGTTTGTGGCAAACGCTGGAAAGACATTGGCGTTTGTTGGGGCTACCGGAGCTGGTAAATCATCAGTAATTAATTTGCTTTCGAGGTTTTATGAATACCAGAAAGGAAATATTTATCTGGATGGCGTGGAAATTCGCGAACTAGAACTATCTGAAATTCGAAAGAACATTGCTGTGGTTTTACAAGATGTATTCTTGTTTAGTGATTCAATTCACAACAACATCACCCTCTACAATCAGTCAATTTCACGTGAAGATGTAATTGCAGCATCAAAGGCCGTGGGTGCCCATAATTTCATCATGAAGCTCCCAGGAGATTATGATTATGATGTGAAAGAAAGAGGAGGGATGCTCAGCGCCGGACAAAGACAACTGCTTGCCTTTATTCGGGCGTATGTTTACAATCCAAGTATTCTGGTACTAGATGAAGCTACCTCTTCTATTGATACAGAAAGTGAAGAGCTAATTCAACATGCTACTGACAAATTAACTGAAGGCAGAACATCTATCGTGATTGCACACAGGTTAAGCACCATTCAAAAAGCAGATAAAATTGTAGTGTTGGAAAAAGGGAAGATTTTGGAGATAGGAAGTCATCAAGAACTTCTTGAAAACAATGGTGCATACAAAAGACTTTATGATTTGCAGTTTTCTTAAATCACAGAATTAGAAAGAGTTAGGTTGTTCACTATATTTTTCTGAAATTCACATATACCCTCTTAGGCTGATTTGTGAATTACTTCATCTCATTTAACCGGTCCTTGTTGACTTTCTTTGTTGCCGCAATTTGCGTTGGCATCGGTATTGAAGGTCATTCACAAACAGGTTGTGCCAATGTTGACGCGCAAGAAGATGTCACTGTTTCATGTGACGAGCCATGCACAAATTTGGAAGCGATACCATTCGAGGTTGGTGGCACGGAAACCTATGAAGTAAGCTCAATTCCATTTGCCCCCCCTTTTCCTATCAATGCAGGAACTTCCCTTTTTATTGGAGTAGATGATACTTGGAGTGCTGCTCTGGCTTTGCCATTTTCATTTTGTTTTTTTGGTAACACTTACAGTTCAGTGGTGGTCGGCTCAAATGGAATTGTGACGTTTGACCTTGCCGATGCAGGTGCCTATTGCCCTTGGGCTTTCACCGCATCCATACCTAGTGCTAACCTACCTAACAATGCGATTTTTGCTCCTTATATGGATATCAATCCTGCTACTTGTGGAAGTGTTCGGTGGACTGTTCTTGGCACTGAACCATGCAGAACATTTGTAATCAATTATGATCATGTATGTCTTTATAGCTGCTCATCCTCTGAAACAACGTCCCAAATTTTACTTTACGAAACCACCAATGTGATTGAAGTATTTATTGAGGACAAACCCTCTTGTCCAGGTTGGAACAGTGGAAATGCATGCATTGGAATTCAAAATGTAGCGGCTAACCTCGGTTATGCACCACCTGGTAGAAATACTGGAAACTGGAGTGCATCCGATGAAGCATGGCGATTTACTCCAAATGGAGCCCCAATTTTTGATTTAGAGTGGTTTGAAAATGAGATCTCATTAGGAACAGGCGCGGAAATAGAAGTATGTCCCTCGGAAACAACCACCTATACGGTGGTTGCCACTTATTCTGCTTGTGACAATAGCGAAGTGGTGGTCTCAGATGAGGTAGTTGTCAGTACCGATGGGGAAATAGCTAACCAGCCGAATCCGGAAATTGCGGTATACGAAACTCCATGGTGCGCCGGTGCAGGAAATCAACAACTTGAAATTTTAGAAGCAGGGGGAATCTGGGATAGCAGTTGTGGTGCATGCATTTCTCCTGACGGAGAGTTTGATCCTTCTTTCGCCGGCGAAGGAAGTCATACGGTATACTATACACTGGAAGGAGTATGTGGTCCCATCACAGATGAGGTGGTGATAGATGTGATCCAAGATGCCAACGCTACTTTTCAATCCCCGGGTGTCTTATGCACCAGTTCAGGCGATGTGACTCTTGAGGCTGCCAATCCAGGGGGGACTTGGAGTGCGAGTTGCGGAGCATGCATTGACGCAGTCAACGGAGTATTCTCATCCTCTTTGGCAGGCATAGGTACCCATTCTGTCAGTTATAATTTTGACGATCCTTGTGGTGATTTCTTTGCGATGGATGTAGGAGTTGTGGCACAACCAAATGCCAACTTCAACTTGCAAGCATTTGCTTGTACCTCCGACAATTCTTTTGTGCCAACTTTTACAGACCCAGGAGGAACATGGAGTTCAAGTTGCAACAACTGCATTGACCCGATAAGCGGATTATTCAATCCAGAAATTGCAGGAGGAGGAGTGCATGAAGTGTATTATGAATTCGACGGAGATTGTCCAGACTTCTATGCAGCAAGTATTGAAATCATTGAAACCTTAGATCCAACCATTGCTCCAGTTGGGCCATTATGTGAAACTGGAGACGAGATTCAAATTGTGGCAAATGAAGGTGGAGGATTCTGGAGTGCGGATTGCGGTGGCTGTATAAGTCCAGATGGACAATTTGACCCGCAGTTTGCCGGCAGTGGGAGTTATGAGGTCAACTATACAATAGGGGGACAATGTCCCACTGCAGACATCCAGGAAATTCTCGTAAATCCACAATTGAGTGCAGTGATTACGTTGGTAGATACGCTTTGCTCAGGAAATTCCGATGTAGTGTTGAATGCCATCGACTTGGGAGGTGTGTGGAGTGCCTCTTGCACTGGATGCATTGATTCTAACAGCGGAAGCTTTTCTCCAGAAGCTTTTCTCCAGAAGCTATGATGTGACCTATATGATTCCCGGAGAGTGTGGTGACACCTACTCTATTCAGGTCATTGTGGATGCCAGCGACAATGCATCAATTTTCGACGAAACCTCTTTTTGTTTAGGATGGGGCAACGTTCAGTTTGATGCCGAACAATCTGGAGGTTATTGGACGGCAGAGTGCGGAGATTGTGTTGATCCAGTTACCGGCGTTTTCAATACGCTAGAAAGTGGAATTGGAAACTTTGATATCACATATAACTTTGATGGTGTTTGTGGAGCTTCAGAAGCGATGGTATTCCAAGTGGTCCCAAATGAAGATAGCAGCATCGAACCAATATTTGGGTACTGTGTGGATGCCAATTCCCAACTTTTGGTTGCCGCTAACCCTGGTGGAGCATGGTCTGCAGATTGCAACAATTGTATTTCAAACTCAGGAATTTTCGAACCCGGAATTGCTGGCCCGGGAGAATTTGAGATTACCTACGTCTTACCAGGTCCATGTGGTACCACCAGCACAGAGATATTGGAGGTCTTTCCCCTGCCAGTAGTTAACTTTAACCCTGGAGTGAATGAAGGATGTTCTCCATTAGCCGTTGGGTTTGCAACTGCAGAGCCGGTCATTGGTAATTGTCAATGGAGTTTTGGCGACGGTCAATTTGGGATAGATTGCAATTCCACCTCACACATTTTTCAAAATCCTGGGTGTTACGATATAAGTCTCACTGTAACTTCAACACAGGGATGCGTAAATAGCATGTTTCAATCAGATGCGGTTTGTGTGTTTCCTAATCCTATTAGCGCCTTTATCTATACACCGGTTCAACCCGATACAGACAACCCGATCATTGAACTACAAGAACTCGCTTCCGGTGAAATAGCCTACGAGTGGAATTTTGCCGGTGTTGAAACTTCAAC
>CAZKMC010000120.1:0-8454 GCA_964553485.1 uncultured Comamonadaceae bacterium | reverse complement strand
TTTTTTGGCCTGTATCTTTGGATGCTGGGGTAACAGAGGGCTATTTTCCGATACACATCTCAACCTCTTTCGCTGAGTCCGCAACACGCTTATTATCTGTCATTTAGTTTTAAACACGCGCAACACATAGGCAACAAGTGTCTAAAATGGCCTTTTTGCTTGCAACGCATAAGCAACAACAAAGAACGGTAAAACGAAGGTAACCTTTTTTGGAAATAGCCGTTTTTGGTGGTCGATTATTTGGTTGGGGCGGACGCGATAGGTTTTGTGTGGGAACAGCTTTTTTCGACTTGTTTACACAAAGATTTTTAAGAACTCGTAAAATCGAGTAGGGGTTTATTATTTTCCCGGGAAGCCTTAAGTGATATTCATTGGCACTGTTTAAATACATCTATAAAACCCCTTTTGATCTGATTTACACATCCTGTAATCGTGTTAGTGTTGTTCGGAATGTTCCGAACACAAGTTTGGAATCACGTATAATGCCAAAACCTCAGTGTATTCAGTATCTCCGTGAAAGAATCAAAATAGAATTTCAATCTCAAAGTAAAGAAGTGTAGTGGATTTGGTTGCCTTACTCTGCGGGACTTGTTAGGCATCAATGGCTGCAATTAATCTATGGAGCTTGATAAACTCTTACGCTTTCAATATACATTGGAGCATTCGCAAATGGATGGTCAATACCAAAAGTGCTATCGTGGTCATATTCGTTCGATACCCCGTTATTAAGAATTAGCTCCATGGAAATGTCAGCGTCTCTGTACAATGAAAACAATTTATCCGTTGAATACTCTCTGTAAAGAACTCCATCGGTGTAGATTTTTACAAAGTCATCGGTCCAATGACAAACGTATTGTACATACCTGTCATAAGGTTTGTACAGAGTCATTGGGTCTTCATCCTCAATAAAACCATATTCTAAGTGCGGTATTAGCCAACCTCTGTGCTGAATACCATAATCAGGATGGTTAACGTTTGTACCTTCGCTTCCAATATGAATATTTGGCTTAGGGTCTACTTGCGTTTCATCACTCTTAGAATCATGTTCCACCAAATCTATTTCAGGAGGCCAAAATTCGACGCCTTGAAGCCAGATTCCTGTCCACATGTATTGATTTAATGGGCACTTAGCTATTACCTCAAACCAACCCTTTTTCCATTTACGCTTGGAGAATACTGATCCGCCATTGTAATCAATCGTAAATTCAGTTATTTTCTGATAATAACCTTCAATACCTTCATCGCAATTATTAACTAGGGAGTTGTATCTATATGCGTCTCTCCCTGTTAAGGCACTCATGTAGTATGTTTTGGGGTCATATATGCAATCAAGGACCAAATTGTCCTGAGCAACAGAAATAGATGTTGAATTTGGACCGATACCGTCAATTGGAAAATAAAAACCGTGTTTACTTGGCTCCTTATGAAAAGTACCCCATCTAACACCTGTGCCCCATTCATTCCTGTCCAACTGTCCACCTGTGAATTCATCCTTAAACACTAAGTTGTATTGAGGAGGTGGCTGAACCAAATTTGGATTCAAATCATTGTTCAATTCTCGGTATGTTTGAAAATTTTTTAAGTCATCGAAGTATTGCCGATGATTCTGATACCCTTGATTGTTCCGATATCTAATAGTAGTTTTTGTTGCTTTCCTCGTGTTGTACACCATATGCTAAAGATTTACTCTAGTTATTGTTGAAAGACTCGAACGGAATCAACCTCAAGTCTTGCAGTTTGGTAAGGGTGATCATCACCAAAATTATTACCTTCACTATAACAATCGGTTACACCGTTGGCAATTTGAAAGTAGACATTTGTGAAGTTCAGATTATTGTTATAAAGTGAATTTAAGGCTTCTGCTGTGTAATACCGATATAGAATTGAATCGTAATAAATGGCAATTCCATAAGGGGTCCAGTGGCAAACATATTGAACAAGCCTATCTGGGCCAGCGAAGAGATTCATCCTCTTCGGCTTAAATAAATGCATAGTGTATTCCAAATTTGGCGCAAACCAACCCAGCTGTTCTGTCCCCCATTGAGGGCTGAAAGGGCTAACAGCACCATGAAAAATATTGGGTAGGGGTTGGATTATAGTTGCGCTGTCCAATGATTTATGGTCAACTATATGAATTTCTGGGGGTGCAAAATCTACGCCATGTAAGCCAAGATGAGTCCACATGTGTTTATTTGCAGGGCACTTTATAATCGCTTCAAACCACCCATAGTGCCAAGAATCCGTGGAGTGTACTGCCCCTCCACCATAGTTTATGGTAAAACCGTCGTACTGTGACTTTTTATATACCTGGGCAATATTTGGATTACAGTTAGATAAAAGTTCTTGTTTTCTTTCTTGGTCTATTCCGGTAAGGTGATCGACATTATAAGTTTTAGGATACCATGTACAATCTAGATTAAGTCTACCACCGTTAACAGAAACAACTTTCGTATTTGGATCTAATTTTCCATCCTCTGGAAAGTAGAAACCATGTTCGTCTGGATCTGTATAAAACGATCCAAAAGGGAGTCCCATCTTCCACTTATTTAAGTCGAGCGAATTTCCTGAAAAGGTGTCTTCAAAAACTAAATTATATCCTGCAGGGGGTGAAACGACCTGCAGACTATAGTCATTATTATCGTCACGTTGTTGTTGAAAGTCCTTTAAATCGTCAAACAGCTCTCTATGATTAGAGTACCCGGTATTTTTCTTGTATCTGACGGTGTTTTTTCCACTGGCGTATTTTGTCTCTAATATCATCGTTAATTAAAATTTTAGTTCTAAACTGATTAAATCAAAAGAGTGAAAAAAATATATTGTACTCCAATGATCTGCAGGGTCCCAAACCCCATACAATGTCAAGCCAGGACCTATGGAAAAATGGTCGTTAATTTGGTATCCAAGTTCAATGTTGTAGTAGGTCATGGTATTGTATTGGACAACGTAATTTGGGATTCCTTGTTTATACCGTAATACGCCGAACTTGATGTTCGAATAAACTTTTTTATCGAGGATTCTATATGCTACATATCCCCCATACACATCTGGTTGAACAAACTCAATTCGACCACCCCAATGTTTATGTAATTGTATATATGTAGCACCAACTTGAATACGGTCATTAACGTAAAATCCAAAATTTGCGGCATGATCAAACCGAGGTACATTCTTGGTGCGCGCTGAATAACCAATGAAAACTTGTTGAGCCCACGATGACTGAAGGGATACCAATATTGCTAATGAACTGAGTAGGAATTTAAGTTGTTTCATTGTATGTGCGTATTTTGGTCTAATGGTGCCACTCATTTCGGTATGAAGGCTCACCATAATTAGTATCACTTAAAAGTAGTGATTTCCATTGGTGTTGTTGGTCAGGCAGCAGTGAAGAAGGAGCGGAGCTCCGAAGTCGCTGCTGTGTAAAGGTTATGGGCGGTTGGTATCCTAGTGACTTTTGTGGTCTTACATTGTTATAGATCCATGCCCAGGCTTGTGACAGAGCATTGGCCCCTTTGATGCGCATAAAAGAGAAGGCATCACAGCTGTCCAAAATAAATTTTCGATACATTAAGTATAGGAAGAAAGGTCTGATGAAATTTTGGTATGTATTCAATCCAATCTTTGGTCATGGCACGGGCTGTTTGTTTGGTACACCAAAAATAACTATTCCAATCTGCAACCGGGTTTACTTGAGCGAAATATACTAGGTGATGCCAATGGTGCAAAGTGTCACCGCACCCGCTCCACCAAGTACTTTAAGTCCGACCGGCTATTGCCCCAATGGCATTCGATTTCGGCTTGGAAAACAAACTCATCTTCTTCTTCTTCTTCTTCGTGCTTTTTCTTTTTCTTTTTTCTCGAAGTGTATTCATCTTTCAAATTGAGTCCGTGCACTTCATTTCGAGCATTCCTTCGATTTTGATATTCAAATTCTTCACGCGCTGCGTCTTCCGCTTTCATTAGTTGAATAATCCAGCGACCCACTTTGGAATTGAGGGATTTCAAGGTGTTCAGGACATCGTCCCATTCGTCCAATTTTCGGATGTGGACATAGTCGGACAGCGTCTCATGAAACATCTCGAGGCGACAGGACATGTCGGTTAAACTGTCCTCGGTACAAGGAATGCCTTCACCGGAGTACTCTTTTATCAATTCCAATTGGTTGGACGCCCACTTGTAAATTGGCAAAAGGATCTTGCGCAATTCCACATCAACCACTTCTTCGGATTCTTGCTTCATGGCGTATTGCCGTTCCATGTCTCGTCGGCGATATTCTTGTTCGCGTTCCTGCTGTGCGAGTTTTCGCAGTTCAAGCTCATGATTGAGTTGCATGCGTTTCAATTCTAGTTCGATACTAGGGTCAGGTTGAGCCGAAATAGGTTGAATAGGAGCGGATTCCTGTAACCACCGGGCAACGGTGCTCTTGCTTGTTTCAATTTTTTCGGCGATTTCTCGAATCGAGTAGCCTTGTCGGCTGAGTTCTTTGGCTTGTTCTTTTGGATTCATGTTATTAAAAATTAAAAGGTGATAATCTGATAATTTGATAATCTGATAATCTTTAGTGTGAAGGGGGTGACTTTATCACCTTATCACCTTATCACTTTATCAGTTGATCACGGGTTCCTCGTTGATAGGATGTGATTTTTTGTACTTGTTGTATCCGAGGCGTTCAAAGGGACCTTGAACGAGATAACGACTAACGGTAGCTGAAGAAATATTGACTTTCTTTCCGATTTCGTTGGCTTCGATTCGGCTGAATTCATGGGGGAGTTTTTCAATAAAGCGTTCCATCTTCTTGTGTTTAAGCGATATTTCCAGGTTCTTAGGCATTTCAGCCATGTGAACAAGGCTGTGCTGTATGGTGTGAAGGGTAATCTGGATTGCGACCGACAAGTCGTGATCGTGGATTAGTCCTTTTGGCGGCTCAGTTCTTTTAAGATCGAAAAAATGTCTCAGGGTGGACAAAATCATGGCAATTCGGAACGTAATAAGGCCAGACCTGTGAATGGTTGCTAAAACGCGTTCTCCGGATTCCGAATACAAGACTTGTGTAAACTCGGTGAAGCGCTTCAAAAAATGTTCTTGTTGATTTGAGTTTAAACTCAATTGGACAGGGTCCTGGTACGATTGCAGCAGTTGGAATAATTCTAACATCCGTTGTCCCAGTTCGTCACAAACTTGTCCCGGGACAATGTCCCGTTGGGAAAAAACATCTTTGAATTGAGGGATACTTTTCATTGTATAGAACATGAAGCGGCTGAACAATCCGTTTTCTGTATTCGGGATGAGTCGCTTGAACTGGCCGTTAGTTCCTGTCAACATCACGGAAAGTCGAGGCTCCTCTATAACCAAATACTCGCGATTTGCTCTGCGCTGCATTTCCACAGATTCATGATGGAAGGCACAGCGAAGGACATCGCTAAAGTTGCCCCAATCCTGATTCAAAGAATTGGCAAGAGTGTCCGCTTCGGTGCTAAATAGAATCCCCATTTCATCATTCTCTGTCAGCGTATTGATGAATGAACTCGCAGAACTGTTCGCAGGTATGAATAGGAGTTTCTGCTTTGGGATGGGCAAAGACGATGGATCCTCATTTTTGGATTTCATTTCGCTCTTGCGCTCTTCATAAGCTTCTACGGCTGAGCGCGTCGACTCGATTCGGCTTAAATGAATGGGTCTCCCTATTAACCTCAGATGATTTAAAATTCCTTTACCTGCGCCTGCCGGGGCATCGATAAAAGCAAATAGGTTGGGATACACTATACGATTGTCATATAGACCGTAAATGTTGGGTAGGCAGCCGGAAATGACAGTGATGGCACCGAGCAAGAGCACATCACGCTCTTGTCTGTTGCTTCCAATGGCAACAATTGGTTTCAAACATTCTGGAATCCAGTCAAAAACAGAATCATGAATGAGGCCATCTACCGAATGGACGATGTTAGGCACAAAGAATGAATCTTCATCTTTCTCTGGATTAATAAATACCTTGCTCATCGGTCCATTGGTTTTCTCTTCGTATAGAGCTGGCCTTCCTTGCTAATGTGGCGAATCTCCTGTTGCTTGCCGCGATTCATCCAATCGTCTAAATCTCCGCGTCGAAAAAGGATTTTCTTGCCATTCTTATAGAACGGAACCTTGCGCTTACTGGTGAGTGTGTACAGCGTTTGCTTGGCAATGTGCAAGTAGGCTGCCGCCTGGTCGGCATTGAGGACCTCTTCGCGATGATCGCTTTGAATTTGTTCGTGAGAACGTTGCTCGTGCTGCTGCTCTAGCGCACTTTGTACTGCACCATTTACAATGTCTCTAATGAATGCTTGGAGATGGGAAAATGTCTTATCCATAGGTAATGATTTTCCCTTTCCCTATCAAACAAATTGCCATGCCAAATTTTACCGATGACTTGACATGTTTATCGAAGTTTTTATGAGGGTTTCGAACCCTCGGAGGTTGCGCAAAACACTGAATATCTGCGCATTATGGTACACTCTGATACAAAATGTTACATTTATTACCCAGTGAATTCCCAGTAGTGTATCATAATGCGCAATTAAATTTTTTTTTGGGTTCGTTTCCCTAAAAACATGACAACCTCCGCTAGTCAGACATCTTGTCATGACATTTAGTGTAAAACCAACCTTATTTGTTGTCAGTTTTTAGTCCAAGATGGATTCGACCCATGGCTTCGGTTTTCGTTTTATCCATCACCTTACCGTATATCTGTGTCGTGTGAATATTCTTGTGACCTAGAAGCTTTGACACAGTATAAATATCGGTTCCTTCCGCTAGCTGCAAAGTGGCAAACGTGTGACGAAAGTTGTGGAAGGTGATTTTCTTCGTGATACCAGCCTTTTGAAGCCAGCGCTGGAGTTCTGAGTAATGCGCATTGAAGTTGTAACCAGGGAAAACGAAAGATTCAGGCGAGTCACTTGGAGCGCCGAGTAAGGCTATGGCTTCATTCGATAAAGGCAGCGTTTCCTCAGATTTGGTTTTGTTCATACTGAATCTTACGAAGTAGCCCATCGATTCTGAATGTTGAACTTTTGACCAGGTCAAACTCATGATATCACCCATGCGCATTCCGGTCAAGGCCGAAAACAAGCAGGAGTTCTTCATGGCCTCAGTAGGGGTTGAAGTATTGGCCAATCGAATGAGCTCCTCCTTGGTCAGAAACTCGCGGTATGTTTCAGGCTGAGAGATGCCTTTCACCAGGTCAAAGGGGTTTTGCTTCACATGCCCCATAGCCGTTGCTTCCCTTACACATGCTCGCAGTTTATTGTAATAGCTGTAGGCCGAGCTGTCACTGATGCGCATCAAGGGTGAGTTAATGCGCGTGGCTTTATTCAACAAGAAATCCTTGTAGTCATTGATAAGCTGGGGTTTGAGTTCGCCAAAAGAACATTGTCCTTTGACAAATATTTCATATGTTTTAAAGGAAGCCACCCAACCACCATGGTTGCTAGTTTCCTTGCTTTTTTTCTCCATCTGTTGGCGGTAGAACTCCAAAAAATCATCGTATTCAGAGGATCGTTGATATCCATAACGACCGGCAATACGATCTAGCTGGCGTTCAGAAGCAATGGCCCGGGCCATCATCTCCACTTCGCGGTTGTGTTTTTTCTCAAATTCATCCCGTGGAGGATTGTATAAATACATTTCTAAGTACTCCCAACGGGTAGACAGTCCGGTCTTGGGTGAGATAATGGGTGGGTAGTAGTCTAGGAATAAGGCGATTTTACCATTGGACCTGGCTCGTTTGCGTAGCGTGACTTTCATTATATTGATTATTTAAGAATTGATTAAAAGATTTCTGAGGGATGATGCGGCGCCCCAAGACTTTGAGGGTTTGCAACCGTCCGCGCTTGATGGCTCGTTGTATGGTCCATCGGGACACGCCTAATAATGTGGCTGCTTCTTCCACACTGAGGTAATCACGGGCTTGCAGCTCCTTTAAAGGGGCAGAAAGTTTTTCCAGATTTTCCTGTGTAGCGTGAACAATCCGCTCTTGTCGCTTTCGGTCTTTGTAGGCCTTCTTCGCGCAATTGGCCGAACAGTACTGGGTTGTGGATTTGCGTGCCTCAAATAGATTTTGGCAAAACATGCAAATCTTGGGGATGGGGTCTTTACTCGCTGTCATCGTCATTTCTCCGCTTTGGTGCACAATGGTGCAGGTTGGTGCAGCATGGTGCAGATTGGTGCAACTATTTTGGTCTCGCTCCAGAATTGTTGCTCATCTGTTGCGCACCCAAAATGCCGCAACAAGAGCGCAACAAAAAGGATACAAATCGCGAAAAGAGCCAAAAATGACAGACGTCAAAATTTGACTGTAAACAACTGAAAATAAGTGTGTTGAATTTGTTTTTAGCTATCGATGCTTATCGATGCTTACACGGGTTTACTTCCCGATACAAAAACGGCTGAATACACTAGAAAGCAAGTCGTCCGCCACAATTTCTC
>CAZKMC010000119.1:3865-8531 GCA_964553485.1 uncultured Comamonadaceae bacterium | reverse complement strand
CGAACCTGGTTTCCGGAATTGCTGTAAGTCTATGGGTGTTCTTTCTCTTTTTGGAAGGTATTGTTTCACAGCCAATTGGAACATATCACGGATGTTTTCCGCCTCCACTCCGTCTCCTTTCATACGCTTTCCCCAGCGATTATCATTAAGCCTGCCTTGATGTACTGCCTTGATCTGATTCAGCACTTTGTCCGCACGGTCCGGATAAGTGAGACGCACCCAACGCTTAAATATTTCACCTATTTGGCCGTTGAGCCGAACCATCAGATAAACAGCAGAATGAGCCCCATGATCTGCCACTGCTTTGACCAAATCGAATACCTCGTGGCTGTTCAATCCGGGGACAATCGGTGCGAGGTTTACATTGACCTGTATGCCAGCTGCAGACAACACTTCCAAGGTTTTGAGGCGTTGCTTGACACTGGCCGTGCGAGGTTCCATAAAACGTCTGAGTTCTTCATTCAGGCTGGTGATGGAGAGGGTCACACGCAATAGCTTCTTCTCGTTCAGTGATTTGAGAATGTCAAGATCTCGGAGAATGAGACTGTTCTTGGTAATGATGCCCACCGGGTTTCCCCATGCGTCAAATCGTTCGAGTAATTTCCTTGTAATCCCAAATTTGCGTTCTGCGGGTTGGTAGCAATCTGTGTTTCCGCTCAGCATCACCAGTTCTGGTTTCCAACTCTTTTTGTTGAACTGATGTTCAAGCAGCGCCACGGCATTTTGCTTCACTAGGATCTTTTGTTCAAAGTCCTTCCCGGCACTATAACCCCAGTATTGGTGGCTGTTCCGGGCATAACAATATGTGCAGCCATGCTCACAGCCCTGATAGGGATTGATACTCCATTTGAAACCCACATCGGGGCTATCAACAGGGGTAACAAGCGTTTTCGGAAAGACAGAAATATAACTGGTGCGGAGGCTTTCGGGAGCTTCATCTTCCAGGTGGCAATATTCCAAATAGTCATTCCGCATCTCATAGCTGTGTGCTGCAAAACGGTTGGTGGGATTGTGTTGGGCGCCGCGGCCCTTGGTGCGAGATTCAGGATTCATGAGTGGCCTCCTCCCATCTACTTCCTCGTTTGCTTCCGAGGGTGGTTTGTTCTCTCATCTTGGTGGTGGTTTTGGCGTCGGCATAACGCGGGTCTGGAAGGATAGGGAGCTTGTTCATTTCTGCAACTTCCAGATTGATGCAGTCAAACTCTTCCATCAAGGTGCCAGTGATCTCATAAATCCCCCGTCCCCGGAATGGATACTTGGCTGCCGACGGCGGAAAATGAACGGTGTCCAGCCAGTTCCCTTCGCGGTCAATGAAGGTGCCGAAGAACATCATTTTTCCGTTGGAAGTCTTGGTTGTTTTGACCGTCACTAAGTAGCCACACACAGTAACGCGTTGTCCAATATGCTGTGGCAGCTCTTTACTTAGAAGGGCATCAGCTGGTTCCTCGCGAAGCAAAACAAAAGGAGAACAAAGAGGAAACCCAAGCAATTCAATTTGGTCAAATGCCTCTTCATGCGCGGCGGTAAAGAGCGGCGGAAGTGTGTAAGTACGAGTGGGTGTGCGGAACAACTCCGGAATGGGGGAGGTCTTTTTCTGATGACCCAACAGCAGATAGGCCTCCCAAAGCAAGGCCTTTTTTCCCTGACCGGTAAAACGAAACCCGCCACAGCGAATCAACAAGGTCAGTTGGTCCAGCGAGATCTGAACGCGGTCCACAAAATTCTCAAGCGAGCTGAAAGCCCCGTTCTGCGTACGTTCCAGCAATACGGCCTCCATGCTCCTGTGCTCCAGTTCTTTCACCAACCCGAAGCCCAAATAGATGGTGCTTCCCCGGATCACAGTCTCTGCACCACTCTCATTCACACTGGGCTCTTCCACCGTGGCACCGTGCATACGCGCCTCATGCACATAGATTTCGGGACGGTAAAAACCTCCGGAATTATTGATGGTAGCCACCATGTATTCCCGCGGATAGTAGGCCTTCAAGTACAAACTCTGATAACTCTCCACAGCATAGGAAGCGGAGTGGCCTTTGGCAAAAGCATAGCCGGCAAAACTCTCTGTCTGCCGCCAAATTTCCTTGCTCAGGGCATCATCATGCCCTTTCGCTTTGCAGTTCTCAAAGAACTTGTCTCTGGCGCGGTCGAATTCTGCCCGCGAACGAAATTTCCCAGACATTCCTCGTCGCAGCACATCTGCTTCTCCCAGCGTGAGTCCGGCAAAGTAGTGGGCTACTTTGATCACGTCTTCCTGATAGACCATGACGCCGTAGGTTTCCGGCATAATGTCCAGCATAATGGGGTGGGCATCGTTCCTTCTTTCCGGAAAACGGTAGCGCAGAATGTACTCGCGCATCATGCCGCTTTGGGCAACTCCGGGACGAATAACCGAGCTGGCGGCTACGAGTCCGAGGTAGTCATCCACCTGCAATTTTCGCATCAGCATGCGCATGGCTGGAGATTCTACATAGAAACACCCGATGGCATTGGCCGTGCGCAGGAGTTCTTTGATGCGTTCATCTGCAAAAAAGCGCTTCATGTCGTGGATATCGATCACGGGCTCCTCCGGCTGGTTGTACCGCACAATCCCGAGGGTGTCTTTGATCTTGCCCAGTCCCCGCTGACTAAGGATATCGAACTTGTACAGTCCCACATCTTCCGCTACCACCATGTCGAACATGGTGGTGGGATAACCTTTTGGGGGCATAAACGTGGCGGTGAAATTGTGGATGGGCCTTTCAGCAATGAGGATACCAGCGGCGTGAATGCTGATGTGGTTGGGGAAGCCCTGAATGAGTGAACTGTACTTCAGCACCAAGGTAGCAAGGTGGTCCAGCTCCCGCATCTGAAATTGCCCGGAGCTGAGCTTGTCGATCTCATGTTTGGGCAGTCCAAATACTTTCCCCAATTCCCGCACCACAGCCCTGTATTGAAAGGTGTTGTAGGCGGCCAGCAACGATACATTTTCAAAACGTTCAAAGATGTAACGGGTCACATCATCGCGGTCTGTCCAGGAAAAATCGATGTCGAAATCGGGCGGATTCTGTCGGTAAAGATTGATAAAACGCTCGAAATAGAGGTCGAGTTCAATGGGGTCTACGTCGGTGATGCGCAGCAAATACGCCACCACGCTGTTGGCCCCAGAACCACGTCCCACATAGAAATATCCCTTGCTCCGCGCATAACTGGTGATGTCCCAATTGATCAAAAAGTAAGAAAGGAATTCTTTCTCTCGAATAATGGCAAGCTCCTTTTCCATCCGGCTCAGGATATGCGGCCCGGCATCCGGGTAGCGGTAAGCCAGCCCCTCCGCACACAATTTCCGGATCAAGGCATAATCTTCCTCATGAGAACCCGTGTACGTTTGCTGGTTTTGATGGGGCTGGTCTGTTCCAAATGTGAAATGTATTGCGCATAGCGCGAGGACAGATGCGGCGTTTTCAATCAATACCGGGAACTCGGCATAGAGGCTTTTCAGCTCTGCAGCATCCGGCATTTTGTCCTCACGATGTCCCTCTTCAGACTTTGGGAGTTTGCTCAATAAAGTGTTGTTGTCGATGGCGCGCAAAAGGCGGTGTGCGTTGAAGTCTCTGTGGTTGCGGAAAGTGCAGGTGGGCATGGCAACCAGCTTGGAGGTGTGGTGGCGCAGGGAGGCGAATTTCAGTCTGCTGAGATACCTGGGTGGCACGCCAATAAACTCATGTTCCAGCAGCGATTCAACGGGCACAAGTGGTGCGGAGCCGGCCGTGCGGTGGGCTTTTTCAAAGGGATAGATCACAAAAGCATTCTTGAACTTTGGGGCACGAAGTTCAAAGGATTTTTTTTGATGGAGGTGGGTAGAAAGATGGTCATTGAGCTCTTTGAACCCCTCGTTGTTTTTTGCAATGGCCACATACAGTTGTTCCGCGCCATTCCGAAAATCAATTCCCAACACCGGCCGCACCCCAAATTTTGGCGCCAACCTCACAAAATCCATGGACGCCGAGGTGTTGTTGATGTCCGTCAGCGCCACACACGCATAGCCTTTTTCTTCCGCTAGTTGCAGCAGCTCTTTCGGCTTCATGGTGCCGTATCGGAGAGAGAAGAAAGAGTGGGAATTCAGCATTCTAATGAATAGTTAATAGCTAATAATTAATATTTAATAATTAATGGGGTGCTCGTTCCTCGCGCTTCTTCTAAAGAGCCATTTTACAAACTATTGGTACCCGTTGGTGAAATGTGTGTGGATTGGATGAGTTAACCGATTAGTTTAAGGGCAAGAAATGGAGCAACGATCAAAACAACAATGGGTGCAGCGGTTTGAGGACCGACGGATTTCTTTTTCGGTGAATGCATTACGGTTCACGGACCGTCCAACGAAAAAGGCATCAGAAGTTTGCCTCTATCAACAGCTTGCCCGGTCTTGTACCTCCCCCGCGGTCTCTCCCATTCCAAACATCTTGATCTCAGAGAACAACTCGTACTTGTATTCCGGGTAGAGGCGCTGGCCGATGGGTTCTAAGAGCGAGATGCCATTGGCTCTGGGGTTTTTGATGGTGGGCGCAATGGGGTAGGCGTTCATCTTCCGGGCATCATAGGGACCCAGCATGCCGGTCACTTCTGCCAGTTCCAAATTTGGGTCCAGCCAGGCGGCTTCTTGATTGCGGTCCAGCACCACGGGAGAACG
>CAZKMC010000119.1:0-3855 GCA_964553485.1 uncultured Comamonadaceae bacterium | reverse complement strand
TGGCCAATGCGATCCATCAGATCATTGCTCACGGTGGTGATGATGGCAAATGAATGCACTACTTCGCCGCTCTCTTTGTTCACCCATTCGTCCCAAATGCCCGCCAGTGCAAAGGGGCGTTCACCGTCTTTCAAATACACCACATGAGGCTTATCCAACTTCTCTTTTTTTGGACCTTCAATAAAGGCATCGGCTACAACCAGACAGCGCTTGGAACGGATGCTCTGCCGGAACATCGGCTTGTTCACAATGCCCATGCTTCCGGTGTACTGCGGGTCATCTTCTTTATTGAAGTCGCCTTCAGACCGGGCATTGACCATGTAGAACTGCTTCTTGGCCCAAAAAGGGGTGAACCCGAATTGAAAAAACTGCAGCTCGCCAGGTTTGTCGCTGGCCACTACGGGCGCATGTTGCCCGTGAGACACATTGGTGTTTGGGGTGTATAATTCCGGTTGGGATGCCTGCACATTGAAGCGCTTTTCAATGGCTTTTACTTTTGATACGGTCACATAACGTCCACACATGATCTAGGGTATTAAAGGGTTCATTGAAGTTAGGGTTTTCAGTCTAATGCTCATTGTCTGCGGTTGGCTAACAAGGGTGGCGGACCACCGTTGAAAGGATTGCCCCTGCCGATGCTGCGCGCTCCAAGTCCCGCCGCCGACATCACCGCACGGTCGCCATACCGCAGCCGCATCTTGTCCATGGCTTGGTAGAGGTTGATGCGTTCCTCGCTATCATCGAACAGGTTGATCTGATACCCGCCACCAACCAAATGGCTGAACCGAACTCCCACCAACCTCACCAACAGCCTACGGTTGTAAAGCCGCTCAAAAAGCTCGTTGATCCGGGGGATCAAAATATGGTCTGCAGCAGTGTAGGGTATGCGAGACTGCAACGTATAGGTGTTGAAGTCTGAATAGCGCAGCTTCACTGTAATGCAGGAGGTTAGTTTATCTCCCCGCCGAAGTTGATACGCGAGGTTTTCCGTCATGGCAATGAGAATTCCTTTCAGTTTTTGCACGTCAATGGTGTCGCGGTCAAAGGTGCGCTCTGTAGAAATGGACTTGCGTTCTGAGTAGGCCATTACGGGACTATTATCAATGCCCTGTGCCTTCTTCCAGATGGCGATGCCGTTTTTCCCCAGTACACGCTCCATCAAATCCATGGGCATTTCCTGAATGGTTTGGATGCGGCTCACTCCCAAATTGCGCAACGACTGATAGGTTTTGTCGCCCACCATGGGGATCTTTTTAATAGAGAGTGGAGCCAGAAATGGTTTTTCTGAACCGCGCACGATCTGGAGCTCGTTGTTGGGTTTGGCTTCTCCGGTGGCCACCTTGGCTACGGTCTTGCTGGTTGAAAGCCCAAACGAAATAGGCAGCCCCGTGTCTCGAATGATCTTGGTGCGAAGTTCATGCGCCAACTTGTAACAGCCAAAGAACTTATCCATGCCGGTCAAGTCAGAATAAAACTCATCTACGGAGCTTTTTTCATACATGGGAACGGCTTCAGACACAATTTCTGTCACCATGTCTGAGTACTTCATGTAGGTGCCGGAGTTGCCTCTGATTTGAATGGCTTCGGGACAAAGTTCGCGGGCCATTTTCATTGGCATTCCGGAGTGGATGCCGAAGGTGCGGGCCTCGTAACTGCACGATGCTACCACCCCGCGGTCACTAGTTCCTCCAATGAGGATGGGCCGATTGTGGAGTCGACTGTCTATTAGACGCTCAACAGATACAAAGAACGTGTCGAGGTCCATATGCATGATTGTTCTGTCTTGCATGGCCTGGTTAATATATGTAGCCCTTTCACAGAAGTGAAAGCGGATGGTTCCAATGCCGGAACCGGCTTAGGGGGTGGTTGTGCTAGGAACCACAATGCTAAAATAAAGAGAATACTAATATAATGAGCAAATAAAGAAAGAAAAACAAAAAAACCGCTGGAAAGCGGCTTGCAATAGGAAGTTCAGAAGGCGCTTAGTTGCCTCCGGACTCTATAGTCTGTTCTTCGTCATCATCTTCCTCGTCGTCATCATCATTCACAGTGTCTCCACCGTCATCGTCTGGCCGACCATCATTGTTGCGGAAGGTGCTTGAATCCATGCGTGTATCAATTCCATCTACCTCAGCATCGTCTCCATGACGAAGCCCCGGAAGCTCATTGCTAACCGGCTCTAAATCCTCCATTTTCTGGCAGCCAACCGCCAAAAGCAGCATAGCCATCACAGCAAACAAAGAAAATATATGAGACAATTTTAACATGGGTATTCTTTCTCTTACTTACAAACATAAGAAATACACACTCAGAAAACAAGCTTAATTCGCAAAAAAGCCCTCAAAACTGAGCGGTAAAATAATCTTGACTTCAGTACCAAGCACTTCCTGACCGGCACCCTTAAGTTCATAAGGGCCAAGTAATTGCACGTGTTGACCAGTCATCTTTTGTATCAGTTCTATCCGACTCCCCGTAATACGCATGCCTTTCGAAATGTGATCCTGCTCCAGGTCTTTGTTGGCCATGCTGGTGTCAATTCCAATGCCGTCATCTGTAATTGTGAACATGACCTCATGCCCATTTTCTCTGCTAATCCGTACAGTTACTTTTCCCGGGGCATTCTTTGGAAGGATGCCATGCCAGATGCTGTTCTCCAAGAATGGCTGCAACAACATGCTAGGGACCTGTATGCTCTCTGTGTCTACATCTTCGTCCACTTCAATGGCATATTCGAACTTGCCCTGAAAACGCATGTGCTCCAATTCCAAATACAAATTCAAACGGTCGATCTCTTCCTGCAAACTAGTGAGATTGGTCTCTGAACTGTCCAGGTTCTTCCTAATCAACTTGGCAAAACTGCTGAGGTATTTGTTTGCAGACAAACGGTCTTTGCGGTTGATGTAATATTGGATGGAATTCAACGCATTGAAAATGAAATGGCGGTTCAAACTGCTGTTCAAGGTTTGCTGCTCCAGTGCCAGCATCCGACTTCTGTACTCCAGCCTTTCTTTTTCCAGTCTGCTTACCAGCACATTCCTCCGCCAGCGTACGATCAAAAACACCAAGGCTCCCACAGCAACCACTTCGATGAGAATAAACCACCAGGTAAGCCAGAAAGGGGGGAGAATGACAAATGAGATCGAGGTGGATTCTCCCACTTCACCAAGGGCATTTTTGGCCCGTACCCGAAAGGTATAGTCATCAAAAGACAAGGAAGAAAATGAGGTGACAGCTAACTCTCCTGAACTTTGCCATTTGTCGTCTTCATTTAGATTGAACTCATATTGAATACCTTCTGGATGGTTCAGATCCGGCGAATCAAAATAGAAGGTGAAGTGATTGTCAGTATAGGGTACTTCAAATTCGTTTGGCCAAGAACCGTAGCCATTGAAAACTGCCTTGTATTTGTCCCAGATTGGCGCCTCCAAATTGATCAATACATCTGACAAAACAATAGGAGGAGAACTTAGAGTTGATCGACTCAATAAAGCATCTGTATTGATCTCTACCAGCGCCATACTTGTCCCCATCCAAAAATGATCGTCCTGCATCCATGCAGCATTTTGGTTGGTTTCTAAAAGAGTCAATCCATCGTGGTAACCAAACCTGCGCAATCCGCTCTTGCCCGCAAGTAACTCTCCAGGATTGGGATGATAGAACAAGCCATTGTTACTTCCCATCCAAATTCCCCCAGCTCGGTCAAACCGTATGAAGTTTATGTGGTTGCTGCCAAACCCTCCCGGCAGCGGAATGTTCATGATCTTCTCATTTTGGAGCACGCTCAACCCGCTCTCTGTTCCCACCCACACCCTGTCCACGTCATCCACTACCAAAGTATACACAGAGTTATCAGGA
>CAZKMC010000118.1:0-8576 GCA_964553485.1 uncultured Comamonadaceae bacterium | reverse complement strand
CGACAGCGAAATCTGGAGAAAACTAGCCGACCACAACCTGGCTCCTAACAAAAATATTCAGGAAGCCTACCATTTGGTTCAAGTACCTCTGGCATTCTTGATTACAATGTTGGTTGCAGTTACACAATACTTCAAATGGAAGTCCACCAAGATCAATAATGTCTTGCGGAAAGTAGCCCGCTCGTTTGTGATCGCCTTTGGTCTTACTTTGGTTTACCAGATTTTCCTTCCATTCAGTTGGCAGGAATTCCCAAACATCGCGTTGCTGTTTTCTTCTTTGTTTGCCATCGTGGCAAATCTAGATTACCTCATCGCTATCGTTAAAGGGAAATGGGACCAAGCTGGAAGTAGTGTGGCTCACGTTGGTTTTGGGTTAGTCATTCTTGGGGCTTTACTTTCTACAGGACACCAGGATATCATTTCGCAAAATCAGATTGGCGACATCCAAACCCTGAGCAACGAACTAGACAACAGAGAAGACATCTTGCTTTTGGAGCAGGACACCTTGCCGATGGGACCTTATTTCATCAGTTATCAAAAGCGTTATACGGAAGGGCAACACCTGAAGTTTGCCATTGAATACTACGACCGTGTGCCGCGCACTTATGATTCTGCAGACGTAGTGATGCACCGCGGAATGTTATTCCAAGCAATGACCACGCATGAGGCGCCGGCCAAGTTTACTGTAGAACACGCAGAAGAAAACTGGACCATTGTTCCCGTGCCGAACAAACGTCAGGCAAAAGTGGCCGAAGTGTGGACCAACGGAGTGGCTGGAGAAAAACTTTTTACTCTGGAGCCTCGCATCCTGCTCAATGAGACCATGGGGAATTCACCAGAGCCGGATACCAAACACTTCCTTGGACATGACCTCTATACGCATGTCAAGTGGGGCCGCATCACTCCTCCACCAATGGATGAAGATGGTTATTTGAATGGAAGGGCCCACGATGTATATGTAGGCGATTCGATTCTGGTATCCAGTATAATGGTCAAAATTGACAGCCTTAGTGCAGTGCCTATTAATGAGAAGGAGAAATACGGACTGCTAAATAAAGACATGGCCATTCGAGTGGGACTTACACTGTCTCAAAACGGAAAAGAATCTTCCTTGGTGGAGCCTTTGTATATCATTCGAGATTCGCTGGTAGTGCCTGATCTGGTCGAAGAAGAAAACTGGAAAGTCAAGTTCCGCGTGAACACTTTTGACCCACTTTCAGAGACCATCAACCTCACCATTTGGGAACACGAAAGTATTCGCCGTGATTTCATAGTCATGCAGGCCGTGGTCTTTCCACAGATCAATATTCTGTGGATTGGATGCATCTTGATGGCGCTGGGATCTGGACTTGCCGTGCGCAACAGACTTCGGAAAAAGAAAACCGCATAATGGCTCAAATCGCGTTTCAACGCATAGCGATTGTAGGTGCCGGAAATGTAGCATGGCACTTGGCTCCCACCCTGCAACAGGCTGGTTGTGAGATCGTTCAAGTGGTTAGCCTAACTCAGGAAAACGCACAGGCTTTAGCAAATCAAATTGGCGCTCAAACGATTTCTCGCCTTCGAGACTTAGATCCAAGCCTGGACTTGGTTTTGGTTGCGGTGAAAGATGATGCCCTCGCACTTGTAGCTTCGGAAATCCCACAAAACCTGGCTGTCGCGCATACTTCGGGCAGTATTCCATTGGACATTTTCCCCCATCAAAATCGGGGTGTGTTTTATCCCTTGCAGACCTTCAGTAAGGACAGAAAATTGGACTGGAAGAACATCCCCATCTGTATTGAGGCTTCCAACAAGGCGGTGGAGGATTCTCTCCTCGCGCTTGCGCAAAAAATGAGTGACCAAGTGCACCTGCTGAATTCAGAAAAACGCGCAAAGCTTCATGTTGCGGCTGTTTTTGCATGTAATTTTACCAATCATCTTTTGGGGCTTTCTTCTGATTTGCTTCGCGAGGAGAGTTTGGATCTCCACCTTCTGGATGCGCTCATTACGGAAACTGTCCAAAAGGCATTGAAGCATGGGGCTCATGGAATGCAAACTGGACCCGCAGTCCGAAAAGACAGCAAGGTGATGGTGCAGCATTTGGAACAACTGAAGCCATATCCGCACCTCGAAAACATTTATACCATCCTGTCTAACAGCATCATACGAACCAAAAATGGCGAAGAACTATAAGGAGCTTTTGAAACACGTGACCACGTTCTGCTTTGATGTGGATGGAGTTTTCACAGACGGAATTGTCTACCTGATTGGTGGAGGCGAACAAGCCCGTACTGCCAATGTACGCGATGGATACGCCGTTCAACTGGCTATCAAAAAAGGATACCGCATAGCCATAATCTCTGGTGGTAGGAGCCAGGAAGTTCAAAGACGATTTGAAGGACTAGGCGTAGAAGATGTTTTTCTTGGAAGCAGCGATAAAGTTGCTGTTTTGAATGCTTACATGGAAAAGCACGCCTTGAAAGCAGAAGAGATCTGCTACATGGGAGATGACATTCCAGACTTGAAAGTGATGCACATGGTGGGCATTCCTTGTTGTCCCTCAGATGCGGTTCCGGAAATCCAAGACATCTGTCAGTATGTGTCGCACAAGTCTGGTGGCAAAGGTTGTGTACGCGATATTCTTGAGCAAACAATGCGCCTACAGGGCAATTGGATGGACAACGACGCACATCATTGGTGAACGCCCTTTAGCTACTCTCACAACCGCTGAGCAATAAGGGGTTTCCTCTTAGCGGATATATTTCGAATTTGGTGCGATAAACAATACCTTTGCGCGCCTATAAACGCACTGCATGGATCGTAATACGATAATTGGCCTTTTCTTGATGCTCCTTCTAATTGTTGGGTATCAAATGTTATTTGTACCTGATGAACCTGAGGTTCCTGTACAACCGGCCATTGAACAAGTTGAGACTGCTCCTCAGGAAACTTCAACGGATAACGCTACTCCCTACGAACCCTCTACTTCTGAGGCCAACATGCCAAGCATGGATTCTTTGCGCCAGGTTATGGCAATGGAAGAAAACCAGTCGAGGTTTGGAATTTTTGCTTCCGCAGCTTCTGGGAGTAATCAGGAATTGGTGCTGGAAAACGAATTACTTACAACCATTATCAATACCAAAGGAGGAACATTTGCTTCTGCGGTATTGACAAAAAACTACCGCCAGTTTTGGGGAAAAGAGCCTATCTCCTTGTGGGACCCTTCGCAGCACTCCATCAATCTTTGGCTAGATGTAATTGGAAAAGGAAACATCAATACCGGAGAACTCTATTTTGAGCAAGCCAACCGTTATTTGGATGAAGGTGGCGACCATCTTGAATTGAGACTGAACACCAGCGATCCAAGTTCATATTTGGCATTCCACTATAGCTTAGCTCCAAATTCATACAGCGTTGACATGACCGTGGAAATGGTTGGGCTTGGCGGCAAAGTGAATTTCGGAACTGCACCACTAATTGAGTGGAAAAGTGCGGGATGGCACAATGAAAAAGGACTTGAGTGGGAACGTCAGCACAGTGCTATTTTCTACAGAGAACAAGGGAAAGGCCGCGATTATCTGAGCGAAGGCCGCGACGATGAAGAAACGCTTGAAGAACCTCTGAATTGGGTGGCGTTCAAGCAGAACTATTTTTCTGCTATCCTCATCAACCCAGGAAGTTTCAAGTCTGGGGCCATTTTGAAAAACAACTTGCCTCTTGATGAGGCAGACACGCTTCACACCATGATGTATGAAGCGCGCGTGCCTTTGGATATTCAGGCGGGACAAAGCTCTACGCCATTGGAATGGTATTTTGGGCCGAATGATTATAAGAAGCTCAAGGCTCTAGAAGTAGAAGAAGTTGACCGCATCATTGATTACGGTTGGTGGATCTTCGGATGGGTGAACAGAACAATGGTGCGCCCAATATTCAACTGGTTGTATACTTACATTGGAAGCGTAGGTTTGGTAATCATCATCTTAACCTTTTTGATCAAGTTGTTGTTGTTCCCAATTACATGGAAGAACTTCTTGTCGTCGGCCAAAATGAGGGTATTGAAACCTGAGCTGGATGAATTGACTTCCAAGCACAAGGATCCGATGGAGAAGCAACAAGCCCAAATGGCGTTGTACCGTCAGACTGGTGTAAGTCCGTTTGCAGGCTGCCTCCCTACTCTGCTCCAAATGCCAATCTTGTATGCCATGTTCCGCTTCTTCCCCGCGCACATTACCCTGCGTGGAAAAGAGTTCCTGTGGGCAGATGACCTTGGAGCCTACGACAGCATCCTGAAGCTGCCATTTGACATTCCATTATACGGAGACCACGTGAGTGGATTTACTTTGATGATGGCAGTCAGTACCTTCTTCTATACAAGAATGAGCTCTGCCAACATGCCTACAGCTTCTCAGCCGGGTATGCCGAACATGAAAGTGATCATGAATCTTTTTCCATTCATGATGTTGTTCTTCTTCAATAATTTTGCTGCTGGACTAAGTTTCTACTATTTCATTGCCAACGTTATTTCGATCCTTCAAATGCTTGCGATCAAGAAGTACTTTGTGAATGAAGATAAGATCAGAGCCAAGATCGAGAAGAACAAGCAAAAGCCTAAGAAAGAATCAAGTTTTCAAAAACGCTTGCAGGACATGCAAAAAGTTCAGCAAGAGAAAACTAAAAATCAAAAACGTAAAAAATGATTCGCACCCTATTTATAGCCTTTACTCTCCTAGCCCTTACTGCCTGTAAAAACAAAGAGTCTATTACAGAAGAACCACCTGTAGTTGATATTCCTGTTGAAGTTGAAGAGAAAGAACCGCTTCCGTTGGAACGCATCATCTACTACGACCGCTCTGCTTGTTTCGGGACATGCCCCAGCTTCACCTTTGAAGCATATAATGACGGAACGTGTACCTACCATGGTAGGAATTTTGTGGATCTGATTGGGACTTACAAAGGAAAATGGGACTTGGAAAAAACTGGAGCTATTTACCAGTTGGCAATGGACATGGGTTATTTTGAACTCGACTCAATCTATGACAACAAAATGGTGACTGACCTTCCTGCAACTACCACAGAGATCTTCCAAAAAAGAGTCAAAAACCGATATAAAGGTCCAGACCTTGAGAAGTTATACGATGCATTAGATGAACTAGTAGCAGGCGTTGACTGGGGAGGTTCCAACAACGAATAAATAATAGACTACCTAATTACAACGGTTTTGTGCCGTTTTGAATACGAACCAAATAGTAGAACAATGAAAAGAATAATCACCCTAACTATTGGATTATTTCTAATGGTTTCCGCTGCCAAGGCAGATGAAGGGATGTGGTTGCTCCACATGCTGAAGAAAATTAATGAAGCAGAAATGCAACAGATGGGCTTGAACCTTTCTGCAGAAGATATTTACTCCATTAACAACGCCAGTCTTAAAGACGCCATTGTGATGTTGAACGGAGGAATGTGTACTGCTGAGGTAATCTCTCCAGAAGGATTGGTATTGACCAACCACCACTGTGCTTACGGATCTATCCAAGGATTTTCAACTCCTGAAAACGACTACCTCACCAACGGCTTTTGGGCCATGAGCAAAAAAGAGGAATTGAATATTCCTGATTTTGAGGTTTCATTCCTTGTGCGCATCGAAGATGTGAGCGCCAAGGTATTGGAATCCTTGAACGACGATATGACAGAAGGCGAACGTCAGGCAGCAGCAGCAGCAGCTATGGGCGCCATCAGCACAGAGGCTACTGAAGGAACAGACTACAACGCACAAGTGAAGTCGTTCTATTATGGTAGTGAATACTACCTGTTTGTATACAACACTTACCGTGATGTGCGTTTGGTAGGCGCTCCTCCAGAAAGCATCGGTAAGTATGGTGGCGACACAGATAACTGGATGTGGCCGCGTCACACAGGAGACTTTTCAATGTTGCGTATCTACGCTGACGCCGAGAACAACCCAGCTGATTTTGCAGACACGAACGTACCGTATTCTCCAAAACGTTTCCTTAAAGTAAGCCTTGACGGAGTTCAGGCAGGTGATTTCACTATGATCATGGGTTATCCTGGAAGCACGGATCGTTACCTTTCTTCTTATGGAGTTCAACAAGCGCTTGACGTCCACAACCCAAGTGTGGTTGAAGTTCGCGACATGAAGTTGAAGACCATGAAGAAGCACATGGATGCCGACAAAGGCGTGCGTATTCAATATGCATCCAAGTATGCAAGCACAGCCAACTACTGGAAGTATTACATCGGTCAGAGCAAAGGACTCAAGCGATTGAATGTGTACGACAAGAAAAAAGATCTTGAGCAGGCTTTTACTAAGTGGAGTACAGGAGACAAAGAACGTCAGGCACGTTATGGGGAAGCGTTGACCATGATCGAAGATTATTACAAAGCTACTGACGCTACTGAAAAAGGTGATGTCTATGCCCTTGAAGCAGGATTGATCGGTGCTGATTTGACCTTATTCGCCTTGCGTGTGAACCGCACCTTGGAGCGCTATTGGCCAGACAAAGAAACTGCGGCAAAAATGACCGAAGAAGAGATCAAGGCCAACCAGGAAGGCATTAAAGCCAGACTGCAAGGATTGGCTGAAGACTTCTTCAAAGACTTTGATTACGACACTGACAAAGACGTATTTGTAGCCTTGACCACCATGTATATGAACAACGTGGACAAGTCACAGCAACCAGCTTTCTTTGATTTGATAAATGGAAAATACAAAGCGTCTGCTCAGATCTTTGCAGACAAGGTATATCCTAAGTCTATTCTGACTAGCAAGGAGCGTTTTATGGCCTTCCTTGAAAAGCCGAATCAGAAGATCATGAAGAAAGAGCCATTGTTTGACGTAGCCAACCAATACTACGCATTGTACTTGGGTGGCTCTGATGAAGAACTTCAGGCCAAGTTTGACAAAGGATACAGACTGTTTGTGGAAGGAGTGCGAAAGATGCAACCAACCAAGAAATTCTATCCGGATGCAAACAGCACCATGCGCTTGACTTACGGACAAGTAGGTGACTACTACCCTGCTGATGCGGTGCATTATGACTTCATCACTACAGCAGATGGCGTTTTGGAAAAGAAAGACAACACCAACCCTGAATTTGTGGTTCCAGCAAAATTGGAAGAACTACTTAAAGCTGAAGACTTTGGCCAGTATGCCAATGACAACGGCGATCTAGTGATCTGTTTCATTCATGGTAACGACATTACCGGAGGAAACTCTGGAAGTCCCGTAATGAACGCCAACGGAGATCTTATTGGTCTTGCCTTTGACGGTAACTGGGAAGCCATGAGTGGCGACATCGCTTTTGAGCCTGAATTACAACGTACCATCAGTGTAGACATCCGTTACGTGATGTTTATCATCGACAAGTTTGCCGGTGCGCAGAACTTGATCGACGAGATCGTATTTGTGAAGGAAGAAACCAAGCCGGTTGCACCTCCAAAAGAAGATAAAGCGGAAGCAAAATAAACGCTCCACCCAATATTGAAAAAAGGCGCCCTGAAAAGGAGCGCCTTTTTTAATGTTCAATTTTTAATACTTAATATCCAATGTTTAATCACTTGAAAACATCCTCGCTGTCAGTTCGAGTGCGCTGCTTGGAGAGGGATCAAATTAACTCTGTGGTGGATGCAGCGTGTACCGAGAACGAGGGAAGGAATCTTTAATGCCCAATGTTTAATCAAAACATTACCTCTAATACAAAACACCTTGCGCTGTGGGCGCATTCCATCCATAGCCCCGTGCGGAAGCTCGAGGTACACAGGTGAACGACGAATATTAAGCCCCGTGGGGGTGGCCAATTTTTCCCTTCACAATAGACCTTTGGTGTCTATTAATATACGGAGGTAGACAAAAAATGGGTCGCCCATACCGGGCTTGCGGGAATGGGCCAATTGCTCACCCCGAGCTCCCGCTCGGGGCTATGGATAGGTCGCCCGTACCGGGCTTTTTTCGGCTTGGTGCCGTGTGGTTGTGATGACTATATTGATCAATAACCACTCTCGCTGTCAGTTCGAGTGCGCTGCTTGGAGAGGGATCAAATTAACTCTGTGGTGGATGCAGCGTGTACCGAGAACGAGGGAAGGAATCTTTAATGCCCAATGTTTAATCAAAACATTACCTCTAATACAAAACACCTTGCGCTGTGGGCGCATTCCATCCATAGCCCCGTGCGGAAGCTCGAGGTACACAGGTGAACGACGAATATTAAGCCCCGTGGGGGTGGCCAATTTTTCCCTTCACAATAGACCTTTGGTGTCTATTAATATACGGAGGTAGACAAAAAATGGGTCGCCCATACCGGGCTTGCGGGAATGGGCCAATTGCTCACCCCGAGCTCCCGCTCGGGGCTATGGATAGGTCGCCCGTACCGGGCTTTTTTCGGCTTGGTGCCGTTTTGCCTTGCTAGCGCTAGTCATCCAAGCTGTCGCGAGTTTGTAACTCGTGCCCCAGGTTTGTTCAGTAGTCGATACCCAAGCTGGGGGGAGTTTCCAACTCGTGCCTTGAGGTTGTTAGGTCATGAAATCATCCAAGCTGTCGCGAGTTTGTAACTCGTGCCCCAGGTTTGTTCAGTAGTCGA
>CAZKMC010000117.1:3409-8649 GCA_964553485.1 uncultured Comamonadaceae bacterium | reverse complement strand
AGCACTGGCCGCCTTTCAACAGAGCTCAAAAAGCACCTGTATTGAGGCATGCAGTAATGCGGTATTCTGACCAACTTGGTTACCAACGTCTAGGGATTCAAAGTGCGAAGAATGCTTCTGGAATAATTAAGAAATTCCATAGCGCTCAAAAAGCAAGAAATTGGCTTCAGAAGCTAGCTTCAGAATATGAGTTACACCCAGCTCTATGCAACTTGCCGGTTCTAACCAAAGAGGATCTCCCAAAAGTCAAGGCTCACAATGATACCTTATCAAAAGCTCTAGCTGAATTGGATTCAGAAACCGAATCAGCAGCGATAGTTGGGCCAGGAAGAACATGGGAAGAGTATTCCGTTGTCTGGGTTGAAAATGGGCAATATAAAGGGTATGGATTTGTTGATGCCCATGTTCTAATTCAATCCAAAAATGATATCGAACTAATTATTGACCTCGCTCATTCTTCAATTACAACCGACGCCATAGTGCGGTCATTTTTGGAAAAATCTGCCGTACTTAAAGAGTATAAAACAATATTAATTGAATAAAAAAAGGGCCGCTAGGCGGCCCAAATTACTAATTAAGAACCATTCGAATGGTCTCTTGTTTTTTTGTCGTTCTGACAGAGACAGCCCTATTATAACTCAATATATTGGCTATAATTTGCTCTGAGGGCTTCATCTCCACTTGATGAGTCTCAACCACGTTTTTGTCTTTAATCAAGGACTTGAAAATGCTTTTTTCGTTTCTTGAGAATTGTGTTAAATCATCTAGAGTAAAGTCTTGCATAGGCAATGTTAAAGGTTTGAAATACACACTTAGAACGTATTTCATTTTCCTCTATTGCATACCCTAGCATATTATTTGTCAAGACATAGTGAGTGTTATATGCTTCTCGTCAATTAATTTCCTCAGGTTAATGAGTGCATAACGCATTCTACCAAGTGCTGTATTGATGGAGATATCATTGGATTCAGCAATTTCCTTGAAGCTCATTCCATAATAATGACGCTGAATTACAACCTGTTTTTGTTCTTCAGGTAAAAACTGAATGATTTTTTTCACATCAGATAGAATCTGCTCCCAAGCCATCTCATCCTCAACGCTCATCCCTTCTTGAGCTATAGTGGCAAAAACATCATTGTTTTCATCACTTCGCACAAAGGGCATTTTTTTGTTTTTTCGAAAGTGGTCTATGGTAAGGTTGTGAGCTATCCGCATGACCCAAGGAAGAAATTTTCCTTCTTCATTATACCTACCCGCTTTGAGTGTGTTGATGACCTTAATAAACGTATCCTGAAAAATATCATCAGCAAGATCATTGTCTTTTACCATTAAATAAACTTTGGTGTAGACTTTATTCTTGTGGCGTACTAAGAGGGTTTCAAAGGCGGAATCTTTGCCATCTAAGTATTGACGGATTAATTCCTTATCGGAGATTTGAGATGATCGCATACTACTTCCCTTTAAATGAATAGAACTGTCGTAAAAACAATTTTTACGGCTTACTTTTAGAGTAGTAGTGTAACTATAGGATCTTTCGTTTAATTATGAATTTTGGAGGCTGTTCTAGCAATAACGAAAATTACATTTCAATATTGCATCCCCCTTAACTTTGCAGTAAATATAATGTAATTACCTTGAAGTGGTCAAGTAATGCTAACTTTGTTGCTGTTAATTTTCCCTAATCACCACCTCTCTTTTCTATGATTGAAAGCCCACTGGAAAAGCTCGATTCCCGCGAATACATTGTGATTGAAGGGGCGCGCATGCATAACTTAAAGAACGTATCCGTTGCAATACCACGCAATAAATTAGTTGTTATTACTGGGCTTTCGGGTTCCGGAAAATCTTCTCTTGCATTTGACACGCTATATGCAGAAGGGCAACGCAGATACGTTGAAAGTTTGTCCTCTTATGCCCGTCAATTCCTTGGAAGATTAGACAAACCAGATGTCGACACTATACGAGGAATTAGTCCGGCAATTTCCATTGAACAACGTGTTACTTCAAGAAGTTCCAGGAGCACTGTTGGCACCAGCACCGAGATTTATGATTATCTAAAGTTGCTTTTCGCCCGGGTTGGAGTGACCTACTCCCCTATTTCTGGCAATCCCGTGAAAAAACATACCGTGTCTGATGTTGTAAATGAGTTAAATAAATGGGACAAAGGCATAAAGTACCTTGTCCTCGCTCCTTTAAGATCAAAGTCAGACAGGACCATCCAACAACAAATTGAGATGCTCATGCAACAGGGATTTGCCAGAGTAATGCTCAATGACAAAATGCTCAAAATTGATGAGGCATTGACCGCAGAGATAAGCACTTCAGATAAAATAGAAATTGTTGTTGACAGGCTTTCAATATCTCACGATGAATCACATGATCAGCGACTTGCGGATTCAGTGCAGACCGCATTTTTCGAAAGCAATGGTGATTGTTGGATTAGAAATGCTGATGATAATTCCACTTTGGCATTCAACAACCGATTTGAGCTAGACGGGATTCATTTTGAGGAGCCGACACCTAATTTTTTCAGCTTTAATAACCCTGTTGGGGCATGCAAGCGCTGCGAAGGTTTTGGGAAGGTGATTGGAATTGATGAAGACCTAGTAATACCCGATAAAAGTTTGTCTGTATACAATGACTGCATTGCATGTTGGAAAGGAGAAAAACTATCTGCATGGAAGGATAAACTCATTCTTCATGCCGGTAAATTTGACTTCCCTATCCATAAACCCTTCATAGAGCTGGCTCAAGAGCAACAAAGGTTGTTATGGACAGGAAACGCTTATTTTGAAGGGCTGAATACCTTTTTCAGTTACCTGGAAGAAAAGTCATACAAGATACAGTACCGGGTCATGTTGAGCCGGTACCGTGGAAGAACTACTTGTCCCGAATGCAAGGGCAGTAGATTACGAAAAGATTCTCATTACGTCAAAATTGATGGCCATTCTATCATGGATTTGGTCAATATTCCAGTTGAGGAAATACTGACTATTTGTAATGGAATCTCTCTCTCCAAAACTGATCAGATCATTGCAGACCGACTATTAGTTGAGATTCGTTCTCGTCTTGGTTTTTTATGTGATGTTGGGCTGGGTTATCTCACTTTAAACCGGCTTAGTAATACCTTGTCTGGCGGAGAGTCGCAGAGAATTAATTTGAGTACTTGTTTGGGAAGCAGCCTCGTAGGAAGCATGTACATTCTGGACGAGCCTAGTATAGGACTGCACCCTCGTGACACGCATCGACTGATTAAAGTATTGAAAACCCTTCGTGATCTCGGAAATACTGTGATTGTTGTTGAGCATGACGAAGAAATCATGGAAGCTGCAGATCAGATAATCGACATTGGTCCAGACGCCGGAATACATGGAGGACAAATTGTTTTCCAGGGTCCTTTGAGCGAGCTCACCTTAGCAAATAACTCTTGGACAGCTGCGTATTTAATTGGTGACGAAGAAATACCCATTCCGGTTAAAAAGCCAATTAGTAAAGACAAACTGATTGTAAAAGGTGCCCGCGAAAATAATCTGAAGAACATCAACGTGGAGTTCCCTTTGCGCAGTTTAGTTGCAGTCACAGGAGTGAGTGGTTCTGGAAAAAGCACTTTGGTAAGAGACATCCTCTATCCCTCCGTTCGTAGAGAACTGGGAGAATACGGAGATCAAATGGGACAATTCGATAGTCTTAGTGGAGACATTAAGAGTATCAAAGCTGTGGAATTTGTAGACCAAAATCCCATAGGTAAATCTTCCAGAAGTAATCCTGTTACTTATGTCAAGGCTTTTGACGAAATCAGAGCAATATATGCTGGATTACACCTTTCAAAATCCCGAGGATTAAAACCTTCGCATTTTAGTTTTAACGTCTCGGGGGGCCGCTGCGACAATTGCGAAGGAGAAGGTCAAGTGACTATTGAAATGCAGTTTATGGCAGACATCAAATTGGAATGTGATGTATGTAAGGGGAAACGATTCAAAGAAGAGATACTTGAAATTGAGTACTTGGGAAAGAACATCAATGACATTCTGAATCTAACTGTTGAGGAGGCGATTGGATTTTTTCAAGAAGATAAGTCTACCACCAATAATCGACTTGTAAAAAAGCTTCAGCCTTTGGTGGATGTAGGGCTTGGGTATGTTGGATTAGGTCAAAGCTCAAGTACTTTAAGCGGTGGAGAAGCTCAGCGAATCAAACTTGCTTCTTTCTTGTCAAAAGGAGATCGTCAAACTCATACTCTGTTCATTTTTGATGAACCAACTACTGGATTGCATTTTCATGATGTGAAAAAGCTTCTTGATGCATTCTATGCTTTGTTAGGGCAAGGACATTCAATAATAGTCATTGAACATCACCCAGACATTATAAAATGTTCAGATTGGGTCATTGACTTGGGGCCGGAAGGTGGACTCGGAGGTGGGAGCCTTTTGTTTAGTGGAAGACCTGATGAACTTTCACAGGTTAAAAAGTCTTATACTGGTAAGTATCTTAAACACAAGATTCATACGTTAAAGTAATATGAAACTACTAAACATGCTTGCCGCAATTTCTTTTGTCTGTACATACACGATAGTGGGTTGCGCACAATCTGAGAAAAACGTAGATGAAAGCAAAGTATATATTGGTGAAAAGGTAATTAAGAGTGAAGCTGAATGGGCTAAAATTCTTGCTCCCGAAGCATATAATGTGCTGAGAGAAAAAGGAACCGAAAGGGCGTTTACTGGAGAGTACTGGCAAAACAGTAAGACGGGGATCTATACTTGTTCTGCTTGTAAACTGCCTCTTTTTTCAAGTGAAACCAAATTCAAATCCGGAACTGGTTGGCCAAGTTTTTATGAGCCAATTGATTCCACACACGTAGGTGAAATAATTGATGCTACGTATGGGATGAGTAGAACAGAGGTTGTGTGTAATAGATGTGGCGGACATCTAGGTCATGTATTTCCAGATGGGCCACAACCAACTGGCTTGCGCTACTGCATCAATTCAGTCAGCTTGAAATTTGATGAAGAATAATATTGATCAATTGAGATGATAAAAAAAGGGTTCCGATTGGAACCCTTTTCAATTTCTTCTGAAGACTATTTCCCCATAGAAAATTTCACACTTTCCATTTTCCACTCTTCATTTCCAGCTGTTCTACCGTGGAGATTAATTACTCCATTCACAAGGCCATCTGAAGTAAGTTGCATAAGGAGAACCTTTTTATTTTCTCCTGCATAGGCTTGTCTTTTATCTGG
>CAZKMC010000117.1:0-3399 GCA_964553485.1 uncultured Comamonadaceae bacterium | reverse complement strand
CCTTTTCAGCAAAAGCTTGGCGATGATCCGGTGTTACGAACCAAGCACCATCAGTTGTGAGAATCGCATCACCTTCTTCAAATGCGCTCATATCAATAAGAAATCCTGTTAGGGCATTACCATAATTGTCTTCTACTCCAATAGTCACCCAACTGTCGTAAGCCATATTCTGATCATTTTCTAAACTGGATCTCAGCACATCTGAACTGAAAGGACCCCCATTTTCATTCTGATAGAACGAAGTTGATGACTCAATTTTCATTGGGTTATTTTGATCTCCATAAACTGCATCAACCAAGTCATTGGCATTTTGCATCACCGCATAGAGTCTATATGTGTCCCCAGGAAGTTCACCATTTTTTATGGTCTCAACTTCTAATTTTACGAATTGAGCCGATGCCCCTAAGGCAGTTACTAGAGTCAATGCGAAGAGTAGTCCTTTTTTCATTTGAATGTTTTTTTTTTAAAATCAACTTGACAAATCAATAAGCTTGCCATTTTATCTAACTACGCGACTTCTTTCAAGACGTTTCGGTCCAAGCAAAGATTTTTCGTTGAAGTATGTTCCTTTTCTTGCAAGATAATATCCCAAAGTGATTTCATGCGTGTGTGGTGAGAAATTGGCTGCATCTGTGGTTGTGAGGTCATAGCTATAACCCAGCGCAAATTGTGATGTCTCGACGCCTAAAGCAACTGCCACGGCATCCTTATGGCGGTAAACAAGAGCTCCCCAAAACATCTCCTGGAATACCCCTTTCATATAAATATCAAACTGGACAGGTGAACTAGCAGTGAATCTTGCTAAAGCAGAAGGCTGGATTGCGAAGTCATCGTTAAAATAATACAGGTATGACCCCATAAAATGAAAATGCCTGGCATTTTCATTTTGAGTTTCGGATACACCCTCAATTCCAAGATTGGTTTGAATTAGATTGGGAATTGCAAACCCAAAGAAATAATTCAAGCCATACACCATCAAACCGAAATTTGCATCAAAGTTGATATTCTTCTCTACGCCCTGAGAAAGTGCAGGGTCATCTTCATGATAGACATTGAGCTTGTTATTGTCAAAACGATATTGTCCAACTACAGCGCTCAATCCAAAGCTGACAGCATCTTGATTGTTTAGATCAACGTGATAGGAGCCCGTAAGTTCCATTCCTGTCTTACTTATGGCTCCTCCAGTATCATCATGGAACAGCTTGCCTCCAATACCAACTCTATTTGGCAAGGCAGTGTGTCCGCTCAAAGAGTAAGTAACTGGTGCTTCTTTAAATCCTGCCCATTGATGACGATAAGAAGCATAAAACGGCGTATAGGTTTTTGTGCCTGCAACTGCAGGGTTTACGCTATATGTATTGAAAATAAATTGCGTCTGACGAGAAAGTTGTTGGGCATTCATCCAGCTTATACCTCCGAACAACAATCCACAAAGGAGTGCTAGCTTCTTCATATCCATCTCAGTATTTGATTGTTACGGCTCCAGTAATCGGATCCTGGTTTTCATCATATGTGATGACAAAGTAGTAGTCGGCAACAGGCAACAGGTTTCCATCCCACGTTCCATCCCACCTAGTAGAATAGCCTTTAGATTCGAACAGCAATTGCCCCCAGCGGTTAAACACTTGAACTACAGCTTGTGGAAAGTATTCTAATCCCCCAACTATCCATTCATCATTGAAGCCATCTCCGTTTGGCGTTAGGGCTGTGGCAATGAAGAAACAACCGATAGTCGGTTCTACTTCTGCAAATTCAGAAAGTGTACAACCAATAGCATCGGTGATAGTCACATTGTAGACATCTTCAGTAAGTCCAACCGCAGTGGCTGTAATTTGAGACAAAGGATCTGTCCATTGATAACTTATTGGTAGGTTACCACCTGTGACAGCAGCTGTAGCAGTTCCATCTGCAGCATCCCAGCAAGTAACCGGGGACGTAAAAATGGTAATTTCCATATCCGTAACAATGGCAGCGAAAACCACTACAGTGGTATCAGTGCTGCAGCCCGTAGAGTCAGAGGCTGTAATAAAATACTCACCTTCAAAAAGATTGTTTAGGTCAATCTCTTCACCTTCAAGATCTGTAGCTTCCCATGTTAGTGGCCCAATTCCTCCAATTGGAAAGACATTCAGCATTCCGTCATTCATCCCTGTGCATGTCACAGGAGTAATATCTGTTAATATCTCAATTGGGTCGGGCTGAACAATTTCGAACATACTTGAGTCACAACAACCATTTAGGTCACATGAAAGTGCCATATATTCACCGGCACAAAGTGCGTTGGGGTCAAGATCTTCATTGTTAAAAAGGACAGTAAGGTCACCAGTGCCACCTCCTGTTTCAAATTGCACAGTTCCGTCACAATCTCCACCGCATCCAATTTCCGTGGTGCCAGTGATATCGATAAATACTTGGCTTGGTTCAATGATATCTGCTGATGCTGATGTTTGACAACCCGTTTCATCTTCAATGGTTACAGGGTAATTTCCTGCGGCCAAATCTGTGAATGTATAAGGTAATCCTTCATTTACCGGGTCCACAATTACCACTGCACCAGTTCCTCCTTCAGAAGTTACCTCTATCATGCCGTCTGTTAATCCAAAGCAAGAAATGTCTGTTGGTTCAAGGTTGATAATTAATTCTCCCGGTTCATCAATGACCACTCCAGTGATAACCGAAGTACAAGAAGTCTCATCAATTACTGTCAAAGAGTAACTTCCTTCAGACAATCCAGAAAAGCAAAGATCATCTTGAAAAGGCGTTGCCTCGTTAGCAGGAGCGCTAATTTGGTATTGGAAAGTCCCAACGCCGCCTTGGGTATCTTCGAAACAAATTGTCCCGTCATCTGTTCCGAAGCAAGAGATATCCGTGGACGTTATATTGAAAGTAATTTCTGTTGGTTGGGCAATAGTAAGGGTATCAATGATTGGACAGTCATTTTGATCTGTGGTGATGGCGATAAACTCACCCGCACACAGTGCATCCATATCTTGTTCTACGCCGTCCATGTCTGTTACCGTGAAAGTATAGGAAGGTGTTCCTCCTGTTGCCACAAAACCAATTGATCCATCACAGAATCCGAAGCAGCTTGCATCTTCAATCGTATAGGTTACCTGAATGGCTTCGGGCTCTATAAATGAGAAAATCTGAACTACCTCACAATTATTTTCATCTGTTACAGTCACTGTATAGTCACCCTCACATAAATCAGGCATATCGAGTGAAATTGGACCAGCTTGATCAAAAGGAAAACCGTCCAGAGGGGGATCTACAGTTACGTTGAGAACACCGGTGCCTCCAGAAATTGTGCCTGTTACAGAACCATCACATTGAAAAGCACATTGAATTGGATTGGCAGTGGCAACGATCACAATTTCTGTGGGACAGTCAATAACAAAC
>CAZKMC010000116.1:0-8666 GCA_964553485.1 uncultured Comamonadaceae bacterium | reverse complement strand
GCCGGTCGTTTTGACGGGCCTTTTTTGTATCACTACCTTTGAATTTCAGTCCATATCCTATGACCCGTAATCTTCTTTTTTGGTATGTAGTTTCTCTTTTTCTTTTTGCCTGCGGCGAGGAAAATAGCACTTCCCAAATCAATCCAACCCAGCCTAATGACCACATTCAAGATCAGTTCTCATTGATCTCACCGGATAAATCGGGAATCCAATTTGTTAACCAAATTCAAGGAAATGAAAATGTAAATCACCTTACCTGGGATGCAATGTACTATGGTGGAGGCGTGGGAATTGGTGACATCAACAATGACGGCCTACCAGATATCTTCCTAAGCGGAAACCAAGTGAATGATGCAATCTATCTTAATAAAGGGAACCTTCAATTTGAAGACATCACCGAAAGCTCTGGCATCTCTCAACATCAAGGATGGTCTAATGGTGTGAGCATGGCAGATGTGAATGCGGATGGATTTCTTGATATATACGTCAGCAGGTCATCATGGAAAATGGACAATGAAGACCCTGCTTATAGAGCAAATGCGCTTTTCATCAACAACGGAGATTTAACCTTCACAGAATCTGCGACTCAATATGGATTGGATAACAAAGGGTATAGCACACAAGGTGTCTTTACAGACTATGACCATGATGGTGATCTAGACATGTTCTTGCTCAATGCACCCAGCAACAACCTTACTCAAAAAGTGGCTTATCAAAATAGCGGTTTTCCTGATTTTACTGCCGATAGACTATATAAAAACGAAAATGGGTCCTTCTCCGATGTGTCTGAAGTTGCAGGTGTCAAAGCTTTTTCTTTTGGATTGGGGGTAGTTGCTGCAGATGTGAACCACGACGGCTGGGTAGATATTTATGTGGCCAATGACTACGAAAGACCTGATTACCTGTACATCAACCAACAGGACGGCACTTTCAAGAATGAATTGGATGAAAAGATCAAACACACCCCATTTACTGCAATGGGTTGTGATGCGGCAGACATTAACAATGATGGATTTTCAGACCTGGTAGTTCTGGACATGCAATCAGATGATCATGTCCGCTCAAAAACCAACATGCCCACTATGGATCCAGAAAGATTCTGGCGTTTTGTGGCTCAGGGATACAATTACCAATACATGAGCAATGTACTTCAGCTCAACCATGGTGCAGGCTACTTCAGCGACATTGCCCAGATGGCCGGAATTGCCTCTACTGACTGGAGCTGGTCTGTGTTGCTTGCAGACTTGGACCATGATTCTTTCAAGGACATGTATGTAACCAATGGAATCAACTATGACATTAGAAACAACGACTTTGCCCAGAGCTTCGAACAAAAAATGGAAAACGGTGAGTCCATTGACTTGTTTGAATTGAGCAATGAAACTCCTTCCACCAAGTTGTCAAATCATATGTTTCACAATCAAGGCGACTTGACTTTTTCCAGAGTTACTTCAGATTGGAAAATGGATCAGAATTCTTTCAGTTATGGCGCCGCTTATGGAGATTTGGATTTGGATGGAGATTTGGATTTGGTGGTGAATAACAACAATGATCCCACATTCCTTTACCGCAACAATCAAGATTCAGATAACTGGCTCATAGTGGAAGTTGAAGGGCCAGCTGAAAATCCTTTGGGTTATGGAACCAAAGCAGTCATTTTTCATGATGGTACCATGCAGTTCCAAGAATTGTCGGTAGTGAAAGGTTATCAATCGTCATGTGAGCCAATGATGCATTTCGGTATAGGAAATTCAACTAAGGTGGATTCACTAGTGGTTATATTTTCAGATGGGAAAAGTGTCAGGGCATATGATGTAGGCGCCAAGAAACGATTGAACATACTTCATCGCGAAGCAAAAAAGCAGAAATACAATGTGTACAACCTCCAAAAACCAATTTTTACTGAGGTTACAAAGGATCTGAACATCACCTTGGTTCACAAGGAGAATGAGTTCAATGATTATGACAAGGAAATTTTGCTCCCTCATCAACAGTCTAGAAATGGGCCAGACATAGCGGTTGGAGATGTGAATGGGGACAATTTGGATGACTTCTTTCTGTGCGGAGCGGCTGGCTCAGCGGGCACTTTAATGATTCAAAACTCAGATGGAACATTCGGCGCTAAAGCATCTTCCGCACTTCAAAACGACAAAAAAATGGAAGACGTGGGCGCTGCGTTTCTGGATGCAGATGCGGATGGAGACTTGGACTTGATAGTGAGCAGTGGTGGGTATGAACATCCTGAGGGAAGTGAAAATTATAAGCATCGTCTCTACATGAATGATGGAACCGGGAACTTGACCTCCGCAGGAACAAGATGGCCAGATGTGAGATCTAATGGCTCTTGTGTATCCCTTGCAGATTGGGATTTGGATGGCGATTTGGATGTATTCATTGGAGGAAGAGGAGCTCCGGGAAAGTACCCATACCCGGAAACCAGTTTTTTGCTTCGTCAGGATGCAGATCAGTTTGTAAATATTACCAAAGAGGCATGTGTGGGATGTGAGTCGCTGGGTATGGTTACGGATGCTGCATGGGCCAATGTTGATGAAGATCCAGAACCGGAATTAGTAGTAGTTGGTGAGTGGATGACCCCTTCGTTTTTGGATTTCGGCGCAGATGGCAAAGTTATTATTAGCGCTCTTTGTGACAATCCTGAAGATATGGTAGGATGGTGGTGGAGTGTGGAAGCTGCTGACACCAATGGAGATGGGCAACTTGATTTTGTGCTCGGAAACATGGGGATGAACAACAAATATCACACATCCACTTCTAGACCTTTGCGTATTTACGCTGCTGACTTCGATGGAAATGGAAACAATGATGTAGTCCTCTCCAAGCCTTACAAAGGCAAATTTGTCCCTGTAAGAGGAAGACAATGTAGTTCAGAACAACTGCCTTTTGTGGGTGAAAAATTTGCAGATTTTGAGAGTTTTGCCAACGCCTCAATTGAAGAGATGTTGGGGTCTGGAATTGAAGATGCCTTGTTTTATGAAGCGCGAGAATTCAGAAGCGGAGTTTTGATAGGCTCAGGAGGGACTTATGTCTTCGAAGCTTTTCCAAACATTGCCCAAATAGGCCCAATCATGGGGACCCAATGTGTGGATTTGAATAAGGATGGAATCAAAGACCTTGTCCTTGCCGGAAATCATTTTGATACCGAAGTAGAAACCACTCGTCACGACGGTAACAATGGAGTTGTGTTTATGGGCAAAGCAGATGGGAGTTATTCCTTCAGAGACGTACTTGAAAGTGGTTTTTATGTTCCTGGGAATGTAAAAACACTAACGATTCTACCAAGACATGCAAGTGGGAAGTCATTGTGGCTTGCTGGAGTAAACAACAATGCCATGGTTGCCATCCTAGGTCCTGCATTAAATGAGTGAACGTAATTTTGTTAGCACATTCAATTTTCCCGTTGGACAGGTGACCATGTTCAGTTAACTTTGGCGTCGCATGAGCAAAATCAGGAAACAAGAAGCCCTCGACTATCATGAGCAGGGCAGGAAAGGGAAAATTGAAGTAATTCCAACCAAGCCGTATAGTTCGCAAAGAGATTTGTCATTGGCATATTCTCCTGGCGTGGCTGAGCCATGTATAGCCATTGCGGAAAACAAGGATGACGTATATAAATACACCGCAAAAGGAAATCTGGTAGCGGTCATCACAAATGGCACAGCGGTTTTAGGATTAGGAAATATTGGTCCTGAGGCAAGCAAACCAGTGATGGAAGGAAAGGGTGTCCTTTTTAAAATATTTGCGGATATAGATGTGTTTGATATTGAGGTAGACGCAGAAGATGTGGACCTTTTTGTACAAACAGTCAAAGCCATTGCACCAACTTTTGGGGGTATCAATCTTGAAGACATTAAAGCACCCCAGGCCTTTGAGATAGAAGAACGCCTCAAAGCGGAGTTGGATATTCCAGTGATGCATGATGACCAGCATGGAACTGCAATTATTTCTGCGGCCGCGTTGCTGAATGCCTTGGAACTTGCTGAAAAGTCGATTAAAAACGTTAGAATAGTAGTGAGTGGGGCCGGAGCTGCGGCAATGAGTTGTGTGGAAATCTATCTTGCTCTTGGAGCCAAATTGGAGAACATTGTTTTGTTCGATTCCAAAGGCTCAATTCATCAAGGAAGAGAAGGTCTTGATGAACGCAAACAACGATATGCCTCCAAAAAAGCGTACAATAATCTGGCTGATGCCATGAAAAAGGCAGATGTCTTTCTTGGACTAAGTACAGGGGGAATAGTGTCTGCTGAAATGGTCAAATCAATGGCCGACAGCCCTATTGTCTTTGCTTTGGCCAATCCCGACCCTGAAATCAGCTATGCGGAGGCAGTAGCCTCAAGGCCTGATGCAATTGTGGCTACTGGTAGGTCAGACAATCCAAACCAAGTTAACAATGTGCTTGGTTTCCCTTATATTTTCAGAGGAGCCTTGGATGTAAGAGCAAAAGCGATCAACAGCGAAATGAAACTAGCTGCTGTGAGAGCAATTGCTGACCTCGCAAAAGAGAATGTGCCCAATGAAGTGAGTGAAGCTTATGATTTGCGAAATATCTCATTTGGAAGGGAATTGATAATTCCCAAGCCTATGGATCCTCGACTCATTACACGTGTTTCGGTTGCCGTAGCCAAAGCAGCCATTGATTCTGGAGTAGCCCGATTGAAGATCGAAGATTGGGAGGCCTACAAACAAGAGCTGAATCGTCGTCTTGGAAATGACAATAAGCTTACAAGGAACATTGTAGAGCGCGCAAAAAAACATCCAAAGCGGGTGGTTTTTGCAGAAGCTGACCATTATAAAATTCTTAAAGCAGCAGAACAAGCCATGGATGAAGGAGTGGCAGTTCCAATACTTCTGGGAGATAGAGATAAGATTGAAGGTTTGTTAAAGGAGCACAGGATTGAGCTTGATAATGTAGAAATCATCGATCCTCGCACTGCCCAAGAGTCTGAAAGACGCTTGGCCTTTGCTCAGAAGTTGTTCGATAAACGCCAACGCAAAGGAATGACTTTGTATGAGGCAGAAAAAAGCATGCGGGATCGAAATTATTTCGGGGCTATGCTTGTAGAAACAGGTTATGCCGACGCACTGATTTCAGGAATTACTAGAAACTACCGCAATGTGATTCGGCCCGCTATCCAAATCATCGGTACTGAGGATGGGGTTAGGAAAATTGCAGGAATGTACATTGTGCAAACCAAATCAGGACCCGTCTTCTTTGCAGATACTACGGTCAACCTTGACCCGACCTCTGAAGACCTTGTTGATTTGACCTTGTTAGTAGCTAAGACGGTCAAAAAATTTAAAGTAACTCCAAGGATTGCCATGTTGAGCTATTCAAATTTTGGATCCGCTCAGGGGCCTGAAGCAGAAAAGGTGAGGAGAGCAGTCAAGGTTCTACATAAAGATCATAAAGATCTAATTGTAGATGGTGAAATTCAGGCAAATTTTGCTTTGAATAATGAGCTTTCTAAAGACGTGTTTCCTTTTTCTCAACTCAATGGAAGAAAAGTGAATACATTGATCTTCCCCAACTTGGCATCTGGAAACATCGCTTATAAGTTGATACAGGAAATGGGAGAGCTTGAAGTGATTGGCCCTGTTTTGATTGGCATGAAAAAGTCATTCCATGTGCTTCAAATGGGATGTTCTGTGCGGGAGATTGTCAACATGGTCAGAATTGCAGTAGTTGATGCTCAAACTAAATAAACTATGATCCACCACCTCAACGGACGACTGATTGAAAAAAGCCCTACACATGCTGTGATAGAATGCGGCGGAGTTGGCTATTTGGTTCATATTAGCTTGTATACTTTTTCCAAATTACCAGATGCAGAAGCTTGTAAAGTTTTTACCCATTTAGCTATCCGTGAAGATGCGCATACCTTATATGGTTTTATAGATGAAAATGAGCGAGCATTATTTCGAAAACTCATCTCTGTGAGTGGGGTAGGAGCAAGCACTGGAAGAATGATTTTGTCTTCTATGAGTCCTGGAGAAGTCAGTGAAGCTATTTTAAATGGGGATGTTAAATTGATTCAAAGTATCAAAGGAATCGGTGCTAAAACTGCGCAACGAATTATTGTAGATTTGCAGGATAAAATTTCGAAAGGAGAGGATTCCTTTGAAAAAGTGGATGTTGCAGGCAATACCTCAAAGCAGGAGGCGTTATCAGCATTGTCGTCCTTAGGATTCGACAAAACCAAAGCGCAAAAAACTCTCGAGAAGGTTATCAAAACAGATGGCACCAACCAATCTGTGGAAGAACTGATCAAGCGTGCGCTGAAATTAATGTGATTAATGAAAAGTTGGGGGCAACGTTTTTTGATCAGAACAGCAATTGTTTCTGGGCTGATTGGTATTTTCTGGGCCGGACAGGCGCATAAGACCCCATACCTGCCCGGTTACCGTCTTGCGAAAACTACGAGCCCTCTAGATACGGGTGTTGTAACTCTTCCTTTGCCTCACGGCGAGGACGGAAACAATCCCGTTGAATCAACCGGAGGGGTTAGCCTAGATTGGCCAGAGAACATACAATACTCCGTTCAATATGACCCCGTTACCGGTAATTATGTCGTTGTCCAAACAATCGGAGATTCAATCTTATTCAGACCATCTACTTCTTTTACTCTGGATGAATATCTAGACTATAACGTCAGCAATAATCTCAGCGAATATTGGAACGAGCTTCAAGACGAAGATGACGAGGCCAACAGAGCATTCGCTCCAAAGCTCCAAGTTGGAGGAGAAGGGTTCAAGAACATTTTTGGAAGCAATGAAATTGAAATTCGCCCCCAAGGTTCCGCGGAACTCACTTTCGGAATAAATGTTTCTAAAACGGACAATCCAAGAATTCCAGAAAGACAAAGGACCATTACCACCTTTGATTTTAATCAGCGAATTCAGTTGAATGTAGTAGGTAACATCGGTACCAAAATGCAACTGACCACCCAGTACAATACAGAAGCAACGTTTGATTTCGAAAATCAAATGAAACTGGAGTATACAGGTGATGAAGATGAAATCATTAAGAAGATTGAAGCAGGTAACGTAAGTCTTCCTTTGCGTGGAACGCTCATTACCGGTAGTAACAGTTTGTTCGGTCTCAAAATGGAGACGCAATTTGGACGGTTGAGAAACTCAACTGTATTCTCTCAACAGAAAGGTGAAAGGAAAGAAATTCAAGTTCAAGGAGGCGCACAAACGCAGTTGTTTGATATTAGAGCGGACAACTATGAAGCCAACAAACACTACTTCCTTTCTGGTTGGTTCCGAAGCCAATATGACAACGCACTTACAAGTCTGCCGGTAGTTAATTCCGGAGTCAATATCACAAGGATTGAAGTTTGGGTTGTGAACACACAAGCCAATACACAAGACGTTCGTAACGTGATCGCTTTCACAGATTTGGGTGAGAATCAAAATTACATGTCGTCAAACGTAGACATACCTGGTCTTACGGACAGCCCTGACCTTGCAATTACCAACAATCCAAACAACCTCAATAACGAATTATTCCAGTCAACTACCAGCAATGAAACCATCATGGGATTCACTGGTGCTGTGGGAGAAATTCAATCTTTGCATCCGGAGTTTTCACAAGGAATCCATTATGAACGCGTTGGAAATGCCAGGAAACTGAGCGCCTCTGAATACACCTTTAATACAAGGCTTGGATTCATCTCCTTAAGACAATCATTAAACAATGCGGAAGTATTGGGTGTGTCTTATGAGTACACACTTAATGGTGAAACGTATCAAGTAGGGACCTTGAGTCAGGACGGATATGTAGCTCCAAGCGCATTGATTCTTAAAATGCTCAAGAGTAGTATCACTCAAGTAAAATTGGACAATGGCGATGCTTCTCCACTTTGGGATTTGATGATGAAGAACATCTACAGCATGGGTGCCTTTGGTGTAAACAGAGACAACTTCAGGTTGAATGTGTGGTACAACGATCCATCTACAGGTGTTGATTTGAACTACATTCCTCGTCAGGGGCTTGATGACAAGCTGCTCATTCAAGTGCTGAACATGGATCAGCTGGACGTAAATGGAATGTCCAATCCAGATGGAGTATTCGATTTTGTGGATCAGGCCGCTACTCTGGGAGGCACCATTGAATCCCAATCCGGACGTGTATTTATCCCTTCGGTAGAACCGTTTGGACAGTATCTGCGAGATAAAATTTTCGAAGCTGTTCCCAATCCAGATGAAGCTGAGGCCATTGCGAGCAATATTGTCTACCAAGCACTATACGACTCAACCAAAACTGCAGCCCAACAGATTCCAAGCCTAAACAGGTTTAGTCTTCGTGGCCAATACCAAAGTTCTTCCAGTTCAGAAATTGCTTTGAATGCCTTGAACGTCCCTCAAGGGTCGGTAACCGTAACCGCAGGGGGTGTTCGATTAATTGAGAACCAGGATTACACCGTTGATTACAATTTAGGAAGAGTTAGAATCTTGAATGAAGGATTGTTGGACTCTGGGCAGCCAATCAATATCTCCCTCGAAAGCAACAGCTTATTTAATATTCAGACCAAGACCCTTATTGGAAGTCGGTTCGATTATGACGTGAGTGATCATTTTGCGGTGGGCGCCACTATATTGAATTTACGAGAAAGACCACTCACCCAAAAAGTAAATATTGGCGA
>CAZKMC010000115.1:0-8669 GCA_964553485.1 uncultured Comamonadaceae bacterium | reverse complement strand
AGGAATCGAATTATTGCAGGCATTAGTGATGCAACCTTGGTTGTGGAGTCTGATGTAAAAGGGGGGAGTATGCTAACAGCTGACCTGGCATCGTCTTATCATCGTGACGTAATGGCCGTGCCGGGGAGTGTTTTTTCAGAAAAATCCAAAGGACCTCATGCCTTGGTGTTGGCGTTAAAAGGATCTCTGGTTACGAGTGGAAATGACATTGCCAAACTAATGAGTTGGCAAAAGGTGAAGTCAGTTGAACAAGTGAGTCTTTTTCCGGATTTGAGCAAAGATGATTTGGAGGTACTGTCTATGCTACAATCTAATCCGATGCATATTGATCAGCTGAGCATGGAATATGATCACGGAAGGGGTAAACTAATGCAGGTCTTGTTAAGTATGGAAATGCGGGGACTTGTGAAGACTATGCCCGGAAGTAGATATGCGGTTAGCGGGGCCTTAGAAGGCATTCATTGACACCGCACCATAAAGTTCCTTGGGCTGAGTGAGTACGCTCAATTTTTGAATGCAGACACGTACGGCAAGAAGGCGAGAAGTGTTATTTGAGAGAGTGGGTATTTTAGCGATATTTCTTTGCAATTCTGAAAAATAGCCGGGTTGGGAATATGGCGGGATCAATCCGCTGTAATGATCAAGTAGCAGAAATGCAGGGGACCAGTTCCCCTCTTCAGCATAATCATCAAGTTTTGCGATGACTGCTGAAACTTGTCTTTTGAGCGCTGAAATAAAATAAGTTCTGAATTCGGCATCATTGCCAGAGATACGGGTAAGTAGGTGCAAGTTAATCATGATAGTCTTGTTTTCTGACTATAATTTACCGGATATATTCAAAAAGGTAAGTCGGTGAATAGCTTATACCCGTGTCAGAAAAACCCCACAAATGCGGGAATCACCTATATGTAATTGCTCAGTTCAATTTTGACTTGTACCATGCATTCGGAGCATAGCTTTTGAATTTCCTCATTCAGTTGAGGAAGTTGATCTACAGGTTCTTCGTTTTTGATGACTTTTTCAATCAGTTGGAACATCTGATGTCCTTGGGTAAATCCGATTGTAAACGAGCTCGATTTTAATTTGTGCGCGTAGTAACGCACCATTGGCCAATCCTTTTTTTCAACGCACACAGTAAGCTGGGCCAAATCTTTTGGGGTATTTGACAAATAAACTTCCAGAATTTCTCTTACAAAACTCTGGTTGTGTTTACTCAGCGCTTTAAGGTTGTCAAGATTGATCAAGGGCTTTATTATGTTGGACTCAGAAAGACGATCTAGTTAGGGAAAGTAGCAATAATCGAGTGAAAATCGGCAGTAAAAATCAGTTATTTCTCCTTATTCTTTGGGTGGTTCAATTTCCTGAGGAAGGACAGGATTTATTTCGTTATAATTCAATTCGGCAGTTTCCTTATCCCTTGCTACGGCTTTCAATCCAAATCCATTTTGAATGAGTGAAATCGTCATGACCACGCTAGTTACAATGATTACAAGGAGTAAAATTCCTTGGTCAAATCCGGCGTGAACAAATTCCGGGTATGCAGATTTGATCTGGAAATAAAGAAGTATTGTGATCAATCCTCGTGGGGCAATGTACAGCAGTGGAAAGATCTGTTTGCGTTGAAATAAGAAAAGGAAGATCAAGCGCATCACATAAAGCAAAACACAAATAACCAGGCTATAGAATATGACTGTCCAGTTCATCAGAGATGACAGGACCACACTTATTCCAAAAAACACGAAGAAAAATGTCCGAATAACAAACGCCGTCTCAAGGGTGAGTACGGTAAAATCATGATTCAGCCTTTTCATTTTTTTGATATCAATAAACTTCTTCAATTTTCCTTTCCAAAACAACTTGTAATTGTTCAGCATGAGGCCAAAAGCAAGGATCAGTATAAGCGGAGATAGGTGATAGATCTTCCCAAGAGCATAAATCAAAAGGAGCACTGCAATGGTCAAGAAAAGTTTTACTTCTCCCGTTACACGTTGCAGCACGAGGACCAGTCCGTAGGAGACCACTACCGAAAGCAGAAGCGTCAGCGAGATGTTTTGAAATACACTCCCAACCACTTCACCCGCTCCAGTGGCCTCTGCATTTCCGAGCAAGAGGTAAAAGAACATAATTCCTAGTATGTCAGAAAAGGTCCCATCGTATACCATGAATTCCTCCTGGTCATGCACCAACCCACCTACACTTGGGATGATAATGGCGCTGCTCATAATGGAAAGTGGAATTGCGTAAACCAGTGCATTCAGAAAGTCATCGAAAACCATTGCATACAGAAAGCCTGCTATGGCAAAAGAAGAAGCGAGCAAACTAAATAAGGCCACCAATAGGGACTTCCAAATCAATGGCCACTTGTCTCGGCTTAGTTCAAGATCAAGGGCTGCTTCAAGTACAATGAAAATAAGTCCTACTGTACCTAAGAGCTCTAATACCAGATCCTCATAGGGGATTCTTTCGATGCCTATATAAACAAGGCCTTGTTTGATGACAATCCCTATAATGATTAGTAACAACACGCTGGGAACGTTCGTTTTTCGGGCAATTACGTTACTGAAATAGGAAAGAATAATAACAAGCGAAGCTCCAATTACTAATCCATATGCACTGATATCAATGTCCATAAAAAATGTTCTCAAAAAGGTCAATAATCGTCGTCGTCTTTTTTCTTCCTAGCGGGTTTTTCCTCTATTGGCCAGTCTGGGAGCGTTGCAATAGTTTGAGCGCACAAAACGGGGAAATGTAACGAAGAAAATTCATGCAATTCATAATTTGTCTCGGCAATTTGTGTGTGCAACAATCCGGCAAATCGCTTTTGACCTAACGCATTGTACCAAGCAAAATGTAATTTCAGAATCTTTGCTGAAGGGTCACCGGAGTACTTGCGTGTTGGATCTTCCAAACGCACATCGAATTCGGTAAGAAAACATAGCCTATCGCAGTGATACGCTTCTAGTAACGACTTGACTAAGGTCTCATCAAGGGTTGGATCCATAAACCGCTCTTTGCCATCATAGAAACGATTTAGCTCTCCCTTTTGGACAACAACTCCTCTGTTGTTTTGGTTCGGGGAGTCTGGTAATAGCCTGTCGATGAGTTCCGCCCTTCCTTCTTCTTCAGGTAGAGGAGGAGCTTGGGTATAGGTATATCGAACCAGCCGGTAAACATCAAACAACTCTTTTGGAGGGTCTTCCCCAGTCATTCCGGCTAAAACAAATTCGAAGTCATTTGCACTTGATGGGAAAGAAGCCATAATCGCCTCTTGCAATCTTTCACGGAGTTCCTGACTGTCCATTGAATTTACCCTACACATGTCTCCATGAATGTCAGAAATGACCATCCGAGGTTCAAAAGGAAGAATGAGGATTTTTTCTTTTTGATGCATGTCCCAACCCCGGTTCTCGGAACGGGTGTGGATCTGTGCAAGTGCTTGTACAGCCATAAGGAGGCACAAAAATGTCAGGAGCTGATTTCTCATGCTTCAAAGAAACTACTCTCCCTGCAAGGTGGGCAGAGAGATAAAGAATTTTATGAAACCACTTATGTTAGCTAGAACCCGCCAGTGAATAACTTGACAATGTCATTCCCAAGCGCGTATGCCATCAATGCTAGCAAGATGATGATACCCACAAGCTGAGCTTTTTCTAAGAATTTTTGAGGTGCCGGTCGACCCGCAATCATCTCATAAAGCAAGAACATCACATGTCCCCCATCTAGTGCTGGAATCGGTAGCAAGTTCATAAATGCGAGGATCAACGAAAGCAAAGCGGTGTTCCTCCAGAATACCTGCCAATCCCAAGAAGCGCTGAATATGCTTCCAAGCGTAAAAAATGACCCTACTTCGGTAGCACCAGATTTACTGAAAACGAAACGGAGGCTTAATACATATCCACGCAAAGTTTCGCCAGCTTCATTGAATCCTCCAACTACAGCCTCACCAAAGCCATATTCTTTTACTCTGTACTGAAATGCAGGATGTTGGGTGTTGGGACCAAATCCTATTGTGCCGTTTTCCCTCACTGGAATTGACTTTTGCATCTGGTCTCCGTTGCGGACAAACCGCACTTCAACTTCTTCATTGGCATTATCTCGGATCTCTGTGGCGATGTCAAAAAAGAAAGGTGAGTTAACGGCATTTACCCCAATCAAGCTGTCTCCAGTAATTAAGCCAGCCACTTCTGCGGGAGCACCCTTTTCCACGTCACCTACCACACATGGGTAACGCAGCCCAAAAGGATTGCGAATGTTGCTATCAATTAGGACTTGACCAAAGTCTTCTCCCAGGTCAAGGTTGAATTCTCTCCCATCTCGAAGCACGGTCATCTCAGAAACCTTTTGAGTGAAAAGTTGAGCGCGAATTTCGTCAAAACTAACGGGTGCTTCTCCGTTAACAGTGATGATCTTATCTCCATCTTCAAATCCGAAAGGCTTGAGTTTTTCATTCACTTGAATTCCATAAGGAACAGCTTCAGCAGGAAGAAATTTCTCCCCGTAAACAAATAGGACCATGGCATAGATCAAGAAACCCAGAATGAGGTTTACCGTAACACCACCCAGCATAATGACCAGACGCTGCCATGCTGGCTTGGACCTGAATTCCCATGGTTGTGCGGGCTCTTTGAGAGCTTCTGTATCCATAGATTCATCTACCATTCCAGAAATCTTTACATAGCCACCCAGAGGCAGCCAACCAATTCCATATTCTGTCTCTCCTTTTTTGATCTTAAAAAGTGAAAACCATGGATCGAAGAACAGATAGAACTTCTCAACTCGCGTCTTGAAGAGCTTTGCAGGAATAAAATGTCCTAGCTCATGGAGTACCACTAAAATGGATAAACTGAGAATGAGTTGAGAAGCCTTTATGAGGAAAATCATGGGCGTGTGCCGTCAAAATTGAGGGGTAAAATTAACGACTTGAAATTTAACCAAGGGCCTATACAGCTTTTATTTCACGAATTTTTGGAAAAGCCCCACCTTTGGAGGAATTCTGTGCGGTCTAAACAATTTCTATACTAGTTTTACATTGCATAGGAAGTAGATGATTCAATATGGCTTCACCCAAGAAGAAAAAACAGCAGCCCACTCCCAAAAAATACCTCGTTGCATTTTGGTTATTAGTCTTAGCTCCGTTCATCGGACTAGGCCTTTTGCTTGTGATTGCTAGCTCCTCAAATCTGCCTGATACCGAGGCATTGGCAAACCCAAAGACCAATCTGGCCACTGAAGTATATACTGCCGATAGCAAAGTGATTGGAAGGTATTACCGAGAAAATAGGTCTGATATAAAATTTGAAAACCTGCCACCCCACTTGGTTGAGGCGTTGATCTCTACGGAGGATGCCCGCTATTGGGATCATAGCGGAGTTGATTTTATGGGACTCGTCAGGGCTATAGCATACATGGGAAAACGAGGTGGTGGAAGTACGATCAGTCAACAATTGGCCAAGCTGCTTTTTACAGAGGAGTACGAGAATACAACCTTCCTTGAAAGAGCACTTTTGCAAAAACCAAAAGAGTGGATTATCTCAACCCGGCTAGAGAAGCAGTACACCAAAGAAGAAATTATCGCCTTGTACCTGAATCGCTATGACTTTCTTAATCAAGCGGTAGGTATCAAATCAGCGGCCTTCATCTATTTCAACAAACCAGTGGATTCATTGAATGTCCAAGAATCAGCAATGCTGGTTGGAATGTTGAAGAATTCGTCTTTGTACAACCCGCTTCGTAGAGAAGAACTCGTTACTAAAAGACGTGAGGTGGTCCTCAACCAAATGGTCAATTTTGGATCATTGGATGAGGAAGCTTATGATTCTTTGAGGATGACATCTCTAGGAATAAACTTCCAACGTGTGAGCCATGATGAAGGATTGGCTCCATACTTTAGAGAGGTCTTGAGGAGCGAGATGAAGAAAATTCTTGCAGAGGAAAATCCAGATGGCAGCCTCAAACGAGCAAAAAAGAATGGAACCGCTTACGATTTATACGGTGATGGATTGAAAGTGTACACCACCCTTGACTCCAAATTGCAAGAGCATGCAGAATGGGCAGTGGAAGAGCATTTGAAAGAGAATCTCCAAAAAGATTTTTTCAAAGACCTCCGCCGAAGAAAAGACGCAAATTATCCATTTTACAATGGGATTCGCGAAACTGACCGTGAGCGTATCATGCGTATCGCTGTCAAACAAAGTGAGCGATATAAAAAACTAACCGGTGCTTTATGCCCAGACTGCAAGCGCCCAGCGTTTTACATCATCGAACAATCCTTTGAAGGCATGGATCATTTTCATTGCGATGAAACCAAAGGAGGTTGTTCTCATACTTGGGTAAAACCTAACGACGACCAAATCGAGGAAATTTTCAAAACTCCCACCCCAATGCATGTTTTCTCACACTACGGGACCATCGACACTATCCTCTCTCCAATTGATAGTATCAAATATTCGAAAAGCATCCTGCATGCGGGATTGTTGTCCGTGGACCCGAGAACAGGATATGTAAAAGCATGGGTAGGTGGAATCAATTACAAGTACTTCCAGTATGACAATGTGTATCAGTCACGCAGACAAGTAGGATCTACTTTCAAACCGTTTGTATATGCCTCTGCAATACGCATGGGGATGCATCCTTGTTCCGAACTTCCCAATCAAAAGATTTGTATTGACATGCCGGAAGGACAACCTCCTTGGTGCCCAGACAACTCGGACTTCAAATATGGAGAAATCGTCACATTGAAGTATGCATTGGCTAACTCAATGAATACGATCACAGCAAAACTGATCAAGGACATGGGGACTGATGTGGTGGTAACCACAGCACATGATATGGGCATCAAATCGGACATCCCAAGTGTTCCGTCTATTGCACTCGGAGTGGCTGAATTGAGCCTTTTCGAGATGGTTGGGGCCAATGCCACATTTGTAAATAAAGGCGTTTACATAGAACCGATTTTTATCACGCGCATCGAAGACAAAAACGGGAATACCATTTACGAGCCAGAACTGAATATCAGACAAGGACTAGATGAATCTACCGCTTATTTGACCCTGCAAATGATGAAGGGAGTTGTAGACGGTGCTTATAACAAAGAAAAAGGCAAGACCAGTGGAACAGGGGTGCGACTACGTATGGACCTTGCGAGCAGAAAATACGACAACATCAAAGTGCCGATGGCGGGTAAAACAGGAACCACCCAAAACAACACGGATGGCTGGTTCATGGGGCTAACCCCGGAATTGGTGACAGGTGTATGGGTGGGTGCTCAAGACCCTGCGGTTCGTTTTTCAAGAACAGAAGACGGACAAGGAGCTAATACAGCCTTGCCTATCTATGGCTATTACATGAACAAAGTCTACAGCGATCCGGCGATTTCAATTTCAAAAGAGGATTTCAAAGTGCCAGAAGGGTTTGAAAGAGGAGAACTGGACTGCAATAGTTTTAATGGAGCCATTAATGGGCTCAATTTCGAAACTGAAACTGAAGAGACTCTTGAGGACCAAGAGCTCTTTGAAGAATAAAAGAACTAAGCAATGGCAATTCACAAAGTAGTGAGCAACGCTGAAGAAGCTTGCAAGGGAATTCAAAGCGGAATGACTCTTATGTTAGGGGGCTTTGGACTCTGCGGCATTCCAGAAAAATGCATCAACCAATTGGTGAAGATGGGAGTGAAAGACCTTACCTGCATTTCAAACAATGCTGGAGTAGATGATTTTGGGCTTGGACTCCTCTTACACAAAAGACAGATCAAAAAAATGATCTCTTCCTACGTGGGAGAAAATGACGAATTCGAAAGACAAATGCTTAGCGGCGAACTTGATGTGGACTTGATTCCTCAAGGTTCTCTCGCTGAACGTTGCAGAGCTGGAGGAGCCGGAATTCCTGCATTTTTCACCCCAGCTGGATATGGCACAGAAGTAGGCGAGGGAAAAGAAACAAGAGAATTCAATGGCAAACCACATATTCTAGAAACAGCATTGACCGCGGATTTTGCAATCGTAAAAGCTTGGAAAGGTGACACAGCGGGCAACCTAATCTTCAAAGCTACTGCCCGGAATTTTAATCCGCTGATGGCTATGGCCGGCAAGATCACCATTGCGGAAGTTGAAGAATTGGTGCCCATTGGAGAGCTCAATCCAAATGAAATCCACACACCTGGAATTTTTATCCAGAGAATCTTCCAGGGAGAAGGCTACGAAAAGAGAATCGAACAACGTACAGTGCGTCAGCGCTCTTAATCCAATCACATGTTAGATAAAAACGGAATCGCAAAGCGCATAGCCCAAGAATTAAGAGACGGTTACTACGTAAACCTAGGGATTGGTATTCCAACTCTCGTAGCAAACTACATTCCTACGGGTATTGACGTGGAATTCCAGTCGGAAAACGGTATCCTGGGTATGGGGCCATTCCCAGTTGAAGGCACGGAAGACCCAGATCTGATCAACGCAGGAAAACAAACCATTACTGCCTTGCCCGGGGCGGCCTACTTTGACTCAGCTACAAGTTTTGCTATGATTCGGGGACAACACGTCCAATTGACCGTATTGGGCGCCATGGAAGTAAGTCAGGAGGGAGATATTGCCAATTGGAAAATCCCGGGGCGTATGGTCAAAGGCATGGGCGGCGCCATGGATTTGGTGGCATCTGCAGACAACATTATCGTTGCA
>CAZKMC010000114.1:5305-8695 GCA_964553485.1 uncultured Comamonadaceae bacterium | reverse complement strand
GACAAAATAACAAGAGCCCGCTAGGGCGGCATTTTGCGTTCAACAGTTCGGGTACACATCAATTTTCACCTTAAACTTTAAGCCTTTAAGCCTTCATCCTTCCCCTTGGAACCCCAACCTGAAACGATTCCATAAGATTTCATAGGAATATTGAACTATCATTCAAAAACCCCGATCATTCTAGCATGTCAGCTAATTGACTATGCCTCTCAGACAGTTCAGCACGGGTCTTATCCTCTCCTCGGCCGGAGGCCAAAACCACTCCTTCTTTATAGATGTCCAAAGCTTCCTTGTGCGCTCCTGTTTCTTCCAACAAGGTGCCAAGCTGATAATAATTGGGGAGGTAATCTGGGTGGACCTTGTGCAAGTTCTGAAACCAACTTAGGGCCTCGTCTGTCTTACCTGCTTTGCGCAATTCAAGGGCGGCAGCATAGAGCAAAAAAGGCTCATTGGGTTCTTCCTTCAGCATGCGCTGGATGTGTTCAAGTCTGGAATTCATGGGGAGAAGGTGAGGATATTTTCGACAGCATAGCTCACAGTTGCGGGAGTATCTGCAAGCCAATCTTCTGAGGAACTCGCAATCCAATTCTTGCCTTCGTCTGTGCGTACATGCACATGATACACAGAACCCTGGAATATACTGCGGAGAACCACGGCATTGGGCGCGCCTTCCGCACTGATCATTGTATGCTCTGCCCGCACACAGCTTTGCGGACTCAAGTTATTAATAGGTCCTAACAATTGCGCCACGTAGGGAGATCGGGGCTTTTGGTAGATGTCCTCCGGCTGACCTAATTGTACTTGATGCCCGTCCTGGATCACCATCACTTTATCTCCCAGATCCAGCGCATCGCGGGTGTCGTGAGTTACAAAAATAGCAGTGGTGCCGGCTTTCTTGAGTATCTCATGCAGTTCTCTACGGAAACTGAATTTCATGGACTCATCAATGTTACTGAAGGGTTCGTCTAGAAGCAGAAGGTCCGGAGAGGCGGCCAAGGCCCGCGCAATGGCTACGCGCTGCTGTTGTCCCCCAGAAATTTCATCGGGCTTGCGATCTTGATAACCTTCCAAGCCTACCACTTGCAAGAGTTGCTCTACGGTGTTTGGCGACTTCAACCCAAAGGCGATGTTCTTCGCCACAGTGAGATGGGGGAAGAGCGCGTAATCCTGAAAGACAATGCCAATGTTGCGTTTCTCCGGCGAAACAAACACGCCTTTGTCGTTCATGACCACTCCGTTCAGCCACATACTTCCACCACGGGGCATTTCAAATCCGCCCAGTAGCCGGAGCAAGGTGGTTTTTCCGCTTCCGCTTTCGCCCAACAGTCCAAGGATCTCACCTTTCTCCAGCGAGAAAGAGCAAGGGGCTAGGGCGTCTACTTTGCCGTAGCTTTTGCTGAGTTCTTTCACATGTAGCCAGGAGCTTTTAAGCATGGTCCAAAGATTTATGCAGGATGAATACCGGAATGAGTCCCACCAATACAATGAGCAAGGAAGGCAATGCGGCCTTCATGAGCATTTCATCGCTGGCGTATTCAAACGCTTTGGTAGCGAGGGTTTCGAAATTAAACGGCCGTAGAATAAGCGTGAGTGGCAGCTCTTTCAGCACATCCACAAACACCAACATACACGCTGTGATCAATCCTTTTTTACCAAGCGGAAGATACACCTTGGAAAAGACTTTGTGAATACCTGCACCCAGACTTTGAGCGGTTCTGATCATGTGACCGGAGCGTTTGGCAATTTCCACTTGAATGGGTTGGAAGGCTACTCCAGAGAAACGCAGGATGTAGGCAAGCACCATCATCCCCATGCTACCTACCAGCCAGTTTTGATGGATCCAACCGTCTAAGACTCCAGAAATGGCAAGCACTCCCACCGCAATGATGGCTCCGGGAATTGCATAGCCTGCGGCAACTGACCGACCCAGATATTTCATAAGGATGCTTTGGTCCAGCAAACGCACGAACTGCATCAACACGACAAAAAGCACAGTAAGACCCGTTGCCAGCGCTGCCATACCCAATGAATTGAGCGTAATCCCGAACCATTCCGGTTGTCCAAATGGATCTTTGAGCATTCCCAGCTGCCACAAGATGAACGCGATGGGCATCACAAAGGCCACGAAAAACACAAGCGCACAAATGGCGGTGAAAAGCCATTGTTTCTTTCTTGAGACTTTCAGCGGGACAGACCTTCTGGACTTGGAAGATTCGGTGGTCTTGAATTTTTTTTCTGTGTAGCCTTGTCCCCAAGACAAGATCAACGCAAACACCAACAGGATGGCTGCCAAACGAAGCGCTGCGGTGAGGTCTCCCATGGAGAACCACGCGGAAAAGATACCTGTGGTGAAAGTGTTGATGCCAAAATACTTCATGGCGCCGTAGTCGTTGAGGACTTCCATCATCACCAAAAAACTTCCGCCGTAAATGGCAGGTCGGGCCATGGGCAGCATCACTTTGAAAAACAGCTTTCTTGTGGACATTCCCAGAGAGCGTGCGGTTTCCATGTAATTACCGTACCTGGATTCAAAAGCCACGCGGCAGGCAGCAAAGGTGTACGGGTAAAGCACCAGACTCAGCACCACGATCAGTCCCGTGTGGTTCATGATCTTGATATGGGGAACATTCTCCATTCCGGTAGAACGCAGCACCAAGTGCCACGGACCAGTGTAATCAAAGATACCCGCGTATTCAAAAGCGGCAATGTAGGTGGGAAAAGCAAGAGGAAGAAGAAGAGCCCAACGGAAGAATTTTCTTCCCGGAAACTCGAACATCGAAACCAACCAGGCAAGAGACACTCCCAGCACGGCGGTAAGCAACCCACAAGCCAGCATCAGAATGATGGAGTTGGTGGCATAGCTCCACAATACTGTAGACTTTAGATGCGCCCAAGTAGGAGTGGAGGGTTCAAGTAATCCGGAAACAATCACTCCAAGCGGAAGCAGCAGAATAAGTGCCGCAAGGGCAATGGGCCAGGTCCACGACTTGTGCGAATTTTGCCAAGAGGCTTTCCAACGTTCAATGAGGCTATATGCAGCTACGTGCCTACTTCCAGCCAACTTCGTTGAAGATTTCTACTGCTTTTTGGTTGTTGTTGCCAAGCGCCGCCAAATTCAAGGTATCCGGCTTGAATTCGCCCCAGCTCGCAAGCAATTCAGACGGTTGCACATCCTTACGGGCAGGATATTCAAAGTTGCCATCAGCAAATTTTTGTTGAACATCTTCTCGCGTTAAAAACTCCAAGAGCAACATCGCGTTTTCTTTGTTGGGAGCGTATTTACACAATCCGGCTCCGGAGATATTGATGTGCGTTCCAGTGGTTTCCTGGTTGGGGAAGAAGATCTTCACGGCTTGTCCGGCTTCTACTTCTGCGGGATTGTCAGAGGTC
>CAZKMC010000114.1:0-5295 GCA_964553485.1 uncultured Comamonadaceae bacterium | reverse complement strand
CTGCCACGGCTTTTACTTGATCGCGGTCATTTCCTTGTGGAGTACGCGCCATGTTGCCTACCACGGCTTCTGCCCAGGCCTTAGCTTCTTCTGGTCCTTCATGGGCAATAATTGAAGCCAATAGACTTTGGTTGTAGATGTTGGATGAACTGCGAACAACAATGCGGTCCTTCCAGTTTTCGTTTGCCAGATCGGCGTAGGTAGACAATTCTTCTTCTGAAACACGGTCTGGAGCATAAGCGAATACACGCGCGCGCATGGTCAAACCAACCCATTCCAAAGCTGGGTCTCTCAATGCTGGAGGAATGCGCTCCACCAATTCTGGTGAAACCATCGGCTGCAACAATCCAAGTTCTTTGGCTCTCACTAAACGTCCCGCGTCTGAGGTCAACATCAAGTCTGCGGGAGAAGATTCTCCTTCTTGTTCCAATCGCACCAAAAGTTCATCGGCAGAAGCTTTGACCACGTTCACTTTGATTCCGGTCTCCATTTCAAATTGCTTGAACAACTCCTGATCAATGTCGTAATGCCTGTGGCTATATACATTGACTTCCTGCGGACCTTTGTCGGTAGGAACATTATCATTCTGTTCTGGCTGTGTACCGCAAGATGCGATGAAGAAAAGCACGCCAAGGATTGGCAAAAAGTGTTTGAACATGGTTATTTATTTTGATGCAAATATACAATGTCAAGCAAGGTCTTGGCGTACCTCTATTGTGGTATTTTAAGACTGTTTTGAAACACGCCAACCTATAATTTTTCTATCGTCTCCAGTGCTGCAGAGGATGCCAGATTCGTGATCCCACCAAAGTGCGTTCACAGAATGTGTGTGGGTGTCATAGGCTGGCCGGTTCACTCTCAGTGGCTTGCCGAAATCTGAAGTGTCCCACAATTTAATAGTGCTGTCGCGGCTAGCACTGGCAAGGCATGTTCCGTCTTGGTTCATTGCCAGGGAATAGATGCCGTAGTTGTGCGCAGGAATGGCCAAAAGTGGTTTGAACTGCTCATCTACTTTCCACAGACGAATATGTCCATCTTTTCCACCACTCACCAGCACAGGTTTGTGTGCAAGCATCATGGAACAATTGGTTCCGCCTTGATGCGCATCAAAACGATGCAAAGTGTTTAACAACGGCAGATCTAGGATAGTGATGGTGCCATCTGAAGAAGAAACGGCAATGCGGTCTTCCGCTATTTTTGTAATGTGCCGGATCTTGCCGTCTGCCAATTGAAAAGACCTTAGGAGTTTCCAATCAGGTAATGACCACATAGCGAGGGTGCCATCGCCACCACCAGTGAGAACCATTGAAGATTCCTTGAGATGATGAAAACAAAAGACTCCTTTCTCATGGAGCACCAAATGTTTCCATTCAACTTTGTTGACCAGATTGATCACGTGAATGCCTCCCTCGGACTGTCCCACCGCCAGTTGATTGATTTCTTTCAACAGACACATGCTGAATGCAGCTGCTTCTAGTTTGATCGAAAAGGGACTTGCGGTCCAGCTTTGCACGTCCCACTCCGCTATAAAGCGATCTCCCGATGCAGTCAACACTGTATTTTCACTTCTGCCTTTGCACAGCGCATAGACAGGCCCCGCATGGCCACGTGCTTGTCCTATTTTTTCAATGGTCCACATATTTACAAAGATAGCTTGCATGTCTTATCTTTGAACCATGATGCGATATGTATGGGTTGCCCTCGCAATTTTGATCATGCTCTTGTATTTCAAATACAAGCAGGATTTGAGAAATAAAAATGATTTTTGATCAATGATTTGGTACGTTCTACTTTTTGGAGTTGTCTTTTTGGTAGTGTATAGTTTGTTGTCCTCGCAGCACCGTGGTAGGCAAGACAACATCACTACTACATCCCGGATGCGACGAAAATGGCGTAAACCAGGAGAAGAACAACGAGATTAGCTATTTTTGCGCCCCCACATTCAAGGCATGAGTAAACCATCTATTCCAAAAGGCACCAGAGATTTTACGCCGGCTATCATGGCCAGACGTAATTTTATATTCAATACGATCAAGCGGCATTTTTTGCGGTTTGGATTTTCACAAATTGAAACGCCCGCCATGGAAAATTTGAGCACGCTCACGGGTAAATACGGAGAAGAAGGAGACCAGTTGATCTTCAAGATCCTGAACAATGGAGATTTTTTGGCTAAAGCCGATGAAGATGCCATTCAGTCCAAAGATTCCAAGAAACTAGCCTTTAGTATTTCCAAGAAAGCATTGCGCTATGACTTGACGGTTCCTTTTGCTCGTTTTGTGGTGATGAATCAGAATGAGATCACCATGCCGTTCAAACGCTTCCAGATCCAACCGGTATGGAGAGGCGATCGTCCCGGAAAAGGACGCTACCAGGAATTCTACCAATGCGATGCAGATATCGTAGGTTCTGACAGCTTGTTGTACGAGGTGGAATTGATCCAGCTCTTCGATAATGTCCTCAGTGACCTGGGCATTCCGGGCTTCAGCATCAAAATAAACAACCGCAAGGTCTTAGCTGGAATAGCGGAAATAGCGGGAGTTTCAGACAAGCTCACGGACATGTGCGTAGCGATTGACAAGCTGGACAAGATTGGTGCAGACGGAGTAAAAAAAGAATTGACTGGACGTGGATTCACCACAGAGCAGATCACCACACTTCAACCCTTGTTTGGTTTGGAAGGCTCTAACGAGGAAAGATTGGAACAGATTGCCAACTTGCTTGCCAGCTCTGAACTTGGAAGTAAAGGCGTTGAAGAACTCAGACATGTATTGAAGCTCACAACTGAATTGGGTTTGCGGAATGCAACCTTGGAATTGGACATTACACTTGCTAGGGGCCTCAATTACTACACAGGGGCCATCTTTGAAGTGAAAGCGCATGATGTGCAAATAGGAAGCATTTGCGGTGGCGGACGTTATGATGATCTTACCGGCATCTTTGGTCTTCCAGGAGTTTCCGGAGTAGGCATCAGCTTTGGAGCTGACCGCATCTATGATGTGATGGAAGCGCTGGATATTTTCCCCCAACAAAACGAAGAACAAACACAACTACTTTTTGTCAACTTCGGAACCAAAGAAGAGCTTTACTGTATGAAGCTTGCAAAGCAACTTCGGGCCAAAGGTCTTAACGTGGAAGTCTATCCGGAAGCAGCTAAGATGAAGAAGCAGATGAAGTTTGCCAACGACAAAAATGTGCCGTTTGTAGCCATTGTGGGAAGTAGTGAAATGGAAACGGGACAAATTTCCGTAAAGCAAATGGAGAGCGGTGATCAGCACGAAATTGATTCTGGTGAACTGGCGGAATTTGTGCTAGGCGCCATGAATAAATAAACCCTTATTCAAACAATTTTCTAGCAGCTCTAAAGGGACTAATTTTCCCTTCTTCAACTTGATCTTGAAGTGATTTGACCAACATGGCTTTTTCTGGATTTTTATAAAAATGCTCCAGCACTTGTTCGTGCACACTTTCTTTGAACCAATGCACATCTTGCCGAGAACGTTGTTGCGCCAACCATCCTACTTCTGAGAGTTGTTTTTTGAACGACTGAATGAGGTCCCACACTTCCGAAATGCCTTCATTCTGTAGGGCAGAACATGTGCTTACTTGAGGAGTCCATTTATTCGCTGCAGGAGGAAAAAGGTGAAGTGCTGCTTTGTACTCACCGGCTGCTCTTTTGGAGGCCAGTTGATTGTCGCCGTCCGCTTTGGTAATGACAACTGCATCTGCCATTTCCATAATGCCTCGTTTGATTCCCTGCAGTTCATCTCCAGCTCCGGAAAGCATCAGGAGTAGGAAGAAGTCCACCATGTGTCGTACCGTTGTTTCAGATTGACCAACCCCTACCGTTTCTATGATGATCACATCATAGCCGCCGGCCTCGCATAGAGTGATGACTTCGCGTGTTCTTCGGGCTACGCCCCCCAAAGCCTCACGAGCCGGAGAGGGACGAATAAACGCGTTTTCTTCCTGAGCCAATTTGTACATACGCGTTTTGTCTCCAAGGATACTTCCGCCACTGCGCTCACTGCTGGGGTCAATGGCCAGCACGGCCACTTTCAAGCCCTGGGCAATCAAATGCAATCCAAAAGATTCAATGAAGGTGCTTTTGCCCACGCCCGGAACACCCGTAATTCCGATGCGAATGGTGTTGTTCGATTTGTGAACTAGCAGATCAAGTAAGTCATTGGTCCAGCGTACATCCTCTGGTAAGAGACTTTCGCTCATGGTGATGGCCTCACTCAAAGCCGCGCGATTTTCAGCATGCAGCATCTCGGCCATTTCTGTTGGAGATGGAATTGCCAAGCGATGTTTGCGAATGCGGCCTTTTGCTGCTTCTGAAGATTTTTGCTGCGCTCCTGGTTTCATAGCTCAACAAATTAAACACTTTTATGGCGATTGATACCTTGAAATAAAAGCAGAGTTAGACGTGGCCTTGAGTAAATTGAAAACCTGCTCACCCACAATCCAGTCTGAAAGATGGTGTAAGCCGAATTCTTTGAGCATAGCCACTTGCACAGAATCTGGCGCAGAATCATGCCTCGCCCAACCGCAGTTGGAACAATCACCTTCTATGACGGTAGATTCCTTTTTAGTTTCACCCGGTTTCACCCTATATCTCAGTTTCCATAAACGATCGATCATAGGACAATCCACCCAATAGCTGCGGAAAGGAGCATCATACTCAACCTCGCAATTGGCTATCTGAAAGGCTTCGAACAAGTTGACCTTAGAGGGATTTGCCTTGTTCTGCAAATGCCCCGAAGCCACCAGAATAAACTCATGAGAAGACAAAAAATCTGTACTCACGATCTTGCCTTTGTGAATGCCAAGAGTAGCATAAGTGATAGGTTCCTGCCAGTTTGGCTGAAGTGAAATAGCAAGTGAATAGTCGATTTGAGGAACCGTCATGCCAACAGAAAATAGTCCCGCAAAGAGACAACCAAAAGCACCAGTTCGAGAAACAGATCCCATTGAAAATGAACGTAGAAAGTCTGAAACAAGTGCCTTCTTGTTGACGTGCAAGGTTTTACTATTTTTACGCCATGTGGAAACCGCATTTTTTTCTAAGTATTCTAAGTATTCTAAGTTGTCTTCTGATTTTTAGTTGTGGTTCATCTGATGGGTCGTCTTCTGGAGAAATTGAGGATTTTCCTATTGAGAAGCTTTCAGGTAAATGGGAAGACATCGGCAAGGAGAACGCGTTTTACGAAGTATGGCAGCCAGTAAACAAAGACAGTCTGAGTGGAAAAGGCTTTGTATTGATTCAACAGGACACGGTTTTCATAGAGAAACTTG